>CAYUPJ010000022.1:0-4493 GCA_964446635.1 uncultured Anaerolineae bacterium | reverse complement strand
GCGTAGCCAGTAGAGGTACTCTCCATCGGCCGACAGCCGCGCCGCGCCGCCTTCCACCGTCCGCAGCAGCGTCGTGGCCCCGTCCGATTTCCGCACGCGATAGATCAGCGTGGGGTCGCCGAGGACAGCCACGTAGAGGTTGGCGCTATCCTGGGCCAACTCCGAGTCGCCCCTGACTGCGGCGCTGAGCAGGTCAGGCAGGTCGCCGGGGTTGGCGTTCGTGGAGAGTCGCACCAGGCCGGTGTTGCCGACCCAGTAGACGTACCGCTCGTCCGCGACGACGTTGGAGCGGACCTCGCCAGGTGCAGCGCAGGTGCGCGATTCCCGCCGGAGCGAGCGCACCGGGCTCCCGTAAGCGGCCACGCGGCCGATGGTCTCGAAATCTACCTGGTCGTCGTCAGCGTTGGCCACGCCCACGCAGATGGGTCGCGTGTGGAAGAAGATCTTGGGCGCGGTCAGCGCATAGCTCACCAGGCCGTCGGGGACGAGGACAATCGGCCGCTCCAGGACCAGGGTGGCAGCCGTGGCGGTGTTGTTCGCGGTGACCGGATCGGCTTCGTTGGCGCTCACGCTGACCGTGTTGGTGATGATCCCCATGCCGGTCGACGCGGTGACGACGATGGTGGCCTGGACGCTGTGCCCGCCTGCCAGGTTGCCCAGGCCACAGGTGACCACGCCGCCCGTTTGCGTGCAGCCCGGTGAGGCCGATGCGAAGGCCACACCCTGCGGCAACGTGTCGGTCAGCCGCACTCCGGTGGCATCCGAGCGTGAGTTGTTGGTGACCGTGATCGTATAGGTCAGGCTGCCCCCCACCTCTACTGGGTCTGGAGCGTCGGCCTTGGCCACCGACAGGTCTGCCCCAGGAGTCACCGTGGCCGTGCCAGTCACGGTGGGGGTGTTGGTTGGCGTTGGCGTAGGCGTGCTGGTCGGTGTGGCTGTGGGTGTCCAAGTGGAGGTCGCCGTGGGCGTTGGCGTGTGGGTGGGCGTGGCGCTTGCCGTGAGCGTAGCCGAAGGGGTGGATGTCGGCGTCGCCGTGGTCTCTATGTAGTCAATGATGAGACGCGGCGTAGCCTCACCATATTCGCGCGAGTAGAAGGCACGCAGCCCCAGGGTATCGCCGTCGCCCCGCAGGAGGATGCCATAGTTCTGGCCCCTGTTAGCCGCCCAATACCGGACGATGAGGGTGACATCCCACGTCACCCACCCGTTCGTCAAAATGAGGTAGGACGGTGGATCGCCCATGTTGGCGGCCGGTGGCTTGTTCGACCAGGTGACCCCCATCTCATCCCAGCGGCCGGAGATGGCGTCGGGCCAGATGGCGTACCGCTCAGCCCCTGGCGCTTCCATCTGGTACAACTCCAGGCGAGCTTGCGAGACCGCCGCGTCGGCGGGCAACGCTGCCAGGTCGAACCAGACCAGTGTCTGGTGGTTGTAGAAGGCTCGTTCGCTCACTCGACCAACCTCCAACCTGGTGTCAGCGCCGTAGTTGGTGTCGGGCGCGCCCTCGTTCACCCAGCTATCCTGTTGGGCAGTCAGGGTCAGGGTGGCCGCAGACGCCGCCGGAGCCGGTGCATTGACGGCGACCAGTCCCTTAGCGATAGCCCCGCCCACGCTCAGCAGGAGCGCCAGCAGGGCGAATACAGTGATGGAAAGCGATTGTAGTTTCATGTGATCTTCTCCTTTCGGTGGTCTGTGTCTCCTGTCTCTCTGAAGCCTGTATAACGCCTCAAGGATTTCTCTAGCTTGTGTGCGCATCACCATTGGCGTTCCTCCTTTGGGCTCATGATCTCTACTGGAATAGGCTCTAAGCCCTGACCCCGATCAGGTCGTACTCCATGGCCCCTGTGATGAGCACGGGAACCATCACGTCCCCGGTCCAGATGGTACGTTCGGCATGTGCCAGTGACGTGATTAGGCCCCCATAGGCAAGAAGCGCAGGCTCTTCGAGAAAGCCAATCGTGCGGTTTTGCTGAATACTGCGTCGCAGGCTCTCAAAATAGTCGAAGATGTCCATCAATCGCCAGTGGTTGGTTGCTGATGCCGGGCCGTGATGCGCTGGAGCAGGTCGTGCAGGCCAGCCCACACGATGAAGTCCCGCCTGTCGCCCATCTCGCCACGCAGGAAACGAGCATAGAACTCTGAGGTCTCCAGCGAATAGCGTGCTTCAAAATCCTGGATTTGCTGGCGCAACCCGTCAAGCCCGACTTTTTCAATGGACACTTCTTTGCCTGCAGGAAAACGTATGACGAGAATGGCCAAGCGTTCCTGCGGCCTTATTCCTTCAGGTTCCTGATTGAGACGGACTAAGCCGTTCCCTTCATAAACTGCGCTGATTACTTCAGACATTGCCCTCTCCTTCTTCACCTGGCAGCCTCGTATCCGGTTACTTACTGGCAAAAGTATATCCCAAACCAAACTGGTTGTCAAAACATAAGGCCCTGGTGAAACTGCCCAAGATGG
Organism: uncultured Anaerolineae bacterium; assembly: GCA_964446635.1. Classification (GTDB taxonomy): domain Bacteria; phylum Chloroflexota; class Anaerolineae; order VGOG01; family VGOG01; genus CAYUPJ01. The sequence goes on along the minus strand of CAYUPJ010000022.1, from coordinate 2,033 downwards.
GATGCCCTCTAAGCCCTGACCCCGATCAGGTCGTACTCCATAGCCCCCGTGATGAGCACGGGAACCATCTCCCCTGTGGGCAATTCCTCCCTGATGAGGACCAGGCCGTCAATCTCAGGCGCGTCGCGGTAGGAGCGCCCCACGCTGAGGCCATCGCCAGTCCCCTCGACGAGGACGTCTAAGGTCCGTCCTACCATCTGCCGGTTCCTGGCCAGGGAGATGCTCTGCTGCAGCTCCATGAGCCGCTGGTAGCGTTCCTGCTTAACCTGATCGGGAACCTGATCTGGCAGGTCGGCCGCTGGTGTGCCTTCCTCCCAGGAGTAGGTGAAGACCCCCACTCTGTCAAAGGCTATCTCCGCGACGAAATCGAGCAAGGCTTGGAATTCCCCCTCGGTCTCGCCGGGGTAGCCGACGATGAAGGCGGTGCGCAGGGCGATGTCGGGCATGGCCTGGCGCAGGCTTTGCACTGAGCCTGTCGAAGTGTCGGCGATCAAGCGCCGCACTCTGTCCACGTCGTGGGGGCGGTTCATGCGGCGCAGGGTGTCAGGGTGAGCGTGCTGCAGTGGCAAATCCAGGTAATGGCAAACCTGGGGGTGCTGGGCCATAATCTCGATTAGCCTGGGGGTGATGTGCTGGGGGTAGGTGTACATCAGGCGCAGCCAGGCAAGCTCTGGCGTGGCCTTCAAAGTAGCCTCGATGAGACCGGGCAAAGCGTCGCGCTCGCCCCAATCGTGACCGTAAGCGGTGGTGTCCTGGGCGATGAGGATGATCTCTTTGACCCCCTGGGCCACCAGTTGGCGGGCCTCACCCACAATGGCTTCTATCGGCTGGCTGCGCGCTGGCCCCTTGATCATGGGGATGGCGCAGAAGGAACAGGGGGCGCTGCAGCCCTCAGCGATCTGGAGGTAAACGCTGGCCCCTTGAACGACGGACCTGGGCATCAAGTCAACGGCAAGTACGGGCGGGTCGCCGACCATCACCATCGGCCTGTGGCTATCCGATGACAATCTCTCCACCAGGGCCGTGATCTCCATCCAGCGCCTGGTGCCGAGGATACCGTCCAGACCGGGTACCTCTTTGACCAACTGGCGGCCATAGCGCTGGGAGAGGCACCCCGCCGCGATGAGCAACTGCCCTGGTGTCTTGGCCTTGGCCAGCTCCCGCAAGGCCCCGAAGGACTCCTCCTTGGCGATGTCAATGAATCCGCAGGTGTTGACAATCAGAACCTCTGCCGCCGTTGGGTCTTCCACAGAAGCATAGCCAGCCCGTTGGAGCAAGCAGCTCATCCCTTCAGAGTCTACGGTGTTCTTGCAGCAGCCCAAGGAGAGCAGGTAGTAGCGCACATTTGCTCTAGGCACTTCTTTCACATTCTTCTGCCATCGGACAGGTAGTGCATTTCTCTCGGCGGCAATAGTCCTTGCCCAACCTCACCAGCGCGGATTCGAAATCGGCGAAGCTCCAGCCTGGCAGGGCTTGCCTCTCCCACACCGCCCGGAGCTCGTTCAAGACCTCCCTTCGTTCGACCGCTTGAACCAGTCCCAGGTTCCGCGCCGCCATCACCGCCAGGTCCTGGGGCAGTGGGTCGGCCTTCTCCCAGACGTCGCGCAACTCCCGCAGGAAGATGTTCACCGTCGCCGGGCCGATGCCCTTGCCTAGCCCCATCAGCTTCTGCTCCAGGTCGCGGGGGCTTTGCGCCTGGGCGTGCAGCACGTTCAGGTCGCCGTCGAACCTTTCTTTCAAGGCCGCCATGACCTCCAACAGCTTGGTGGCGGTCTTGAAGTCGTAGCGGACGTAGCCCCCGACGTCCAGGAGCAGAACCAGGCCATCCCACCCGGTCTCCAGGATCCGATCGGGGCTCAGCACCCCGTTCCTCTCGAACACTCGGTAGGTGTTGTTGGCGATGGTCTCCGAGATCCTGGCTCCGTAGAGGATCGAGGCCAGGAACCACTTGAAGACCTCTTGCGAGTCACCCTGATCGAGACTGGACATTGGCGAAAATCGCCTTAACAACATAAAAATTGGTCGTCTGCCGA
>CAYUPJ010000021.1:17017-32305 GCA_964446635.1 uncultured Anaerolineae bacterium | reverse complement strand
GTGCGGCTGGAGCGGGTCCTCACCGCCGACCCCTGGACGGCCATCATCCGCCACGCAGACGCCGGTTACGAGAGAGCCATCGAGATAGCCAAGGAGCACGGGATCAAGATACCGATGATGGCAACGGATGAATAACAGATAAAGCGGATGGGCCGCTTTGGGCGGAGGTGAATCAGGAAGCAGAGGAGCAAGGAGGCAGGAGAGCAAGAAGCAAAAGCTATCATCAACAAAAAAGGAGGCAAACAGATGTTAAAAGCACACTGGAGCGGCTACGAGATTGATTCTTCGGAGGCCGCCTACGAAGTGAAGTTGCCTCAGCCTGAGGAGCTGGGCACCCTGGTCAGGGCTCTCCTGACCTCAGGCTATTTCGTCAGTTCCTATTACCTGCTCTTCGAGGAGCCGATGGTCCGCCTTAGGGATTTCATCAAGGAGCACGGCGATCCAAAGGACAAACTGGCGGCCAAGGCCCTGGAGCACCTGGACAAGCAGATCGCCAAGTTCGACCCGGAGGGCTACCGCGCCTCGACTATTGGTGTGCGGGCCATCGAGCCCATCCTCAACTACGTGGGCACGCACCGCCAGGAGCTCCACGACGCTCAGCTTTTCCGCTTCGAGCTCACCGAAGACCAGGAGGAGACATTGGGGGACTTCGGCTTCGAGTTCGAGCCGGGGCAGTGGATTGACGAGAGCGACTTCTACTCTGAGGAGGAGATCCCATTTGACGGGGCGGTGCTCTTTCTGGGCTGCTCCCTCGTCGGGCTGAACAAGCTGGAGCCCGGGGAACAGAAGAAGGCCCAAGCCGCCGTGCGCCGGACGGACATTATGATCCAGGAAGAGGAAGGTAGCCCGCGAAGGGGAGGTCGAGGTTTGGATGAGATAGACATGTTCTTTTCTTCTATGTTCGGCCCCGGAGACCCGTGGGAGAATTACAACCACCCCCAGATGCTCAGCCTGCGGGTGCGTATGAATCCCGACGCCACCTTCATCGTCACCGGCCGTTGGATGGACGACGGCCAGTTCGCCTTCGGCTACTACGATTACGTGCTCGGCCAGGTGGCCAAGAAGGTGGGAGCCAAGGTGGACCTACACATGATCTACTGAGGGATGTTCACTCTTTCATCCGCTACTGTGCTGCGGCCGGAACCCCAGGGGGCGCTGATGTTTCAGCAGGAGACGGCGGAGACGGCCTTGCTGGACCTGGAGGGGCTGGATGACCTTTACTTCCTGCTGAAGGGCGACCTGCGCGACTATCCCGTCTTCTTCGTCGGCTACCTGCTGGAAAAGGAGTTCATCGTTTCCGGCTCATCCGATGGTGCATTGGAGAGGGTGGAGGCAGTGCGCGACGCTGCGCCAGCGACCGCCGCCCCGCCCCGTTCCCTGGCGGCGCCGGAGACCATCCACTTCTCGGTCACCGGCCGCTGCGATCAGGCCTGCGCCGGCTGTTTCTACTCCGCCCGGCCCGGCTCCGATGTCGAAGCGGCCGATGCGCCCTTCCCCCTCTTCGAGAAGGTGGTGGCCGAGGCGGGGAGGGCCAAGGTCTTCCAGATGGCTCTGGGCGGTGGCGAGCCCCTGCTGCATCCCCGCATTCTGGACATGGTGCAACTGGCCTGCGAACACGGCATCGTCCCCAATATCACAACCAACGGCAATCTTCTCGATCGGGAGATGGCGGTGGCCCTCAAGGAGGCGGGGCTGGGCCAGGTGCAGATTTCCCTCAACGGCGTCACCGAGGAGGCCAACCGCAAGACCCGTCCCAACTTCCAGGCCACGATGGCCGCCATCGAAGTCTGTCGCCAAGTGGGCCTGCGATGGGGGCCCAACTTTCTGGTGACCCGTAGCAACCTGGCCGAGCTGCCCGCAGTTGTCCAACTGGGCCGACGCCTGGGCGCAGCCAGTGTCAACATCCTGCGCCCCAAGCCCCCCACCACCGAAAGCACCTGGCTCGAAAGGGAATCGCTTGATAGCGAAGGGTATCGGCAGGTACAGAAGATGCTGGAGACATGTCGCAAGTCGCAAGTCGCAAGTCGCAGGTCGCATGTCGCAAGTCCCAAGTCACAAGCCTCAATCGCTTGTGACCTGAAACCTGAGACTTGTGACCTGAGACCTGAAACCCGCATCACCCTCGATGCCTCATTGACCTTTCTGCTTACCGATCATCCGCCAGAACAGCTCTACCGTGCCGGCGTCTGGGGTTGCTCGGCCGCGCGCAAGTTCGTCACCATCACCCAGGATGGGGCGGTGCTGCCCTGTAGCCACGTCCGCTGGTCCGACGTGGGGGAAGGCGACTTCATGAGGGCCTGGTGGGAGTCAGGGGTTTTCGCCCGCTTCCGGGCCCAGGAGGAGGTGATGCGGGGTCGGTGCAGGGGTTGCTCCTACCTGGAACTGTGTAAAGGGTGCCGGGCAGTGGTCATGGCCTTCGGCGGAGATTTTTCGGACAGCGATCCCCACTGTCCAAAAGTAAGCCCTCTCACAGATTCGGAACCCACGGGAGGGTGAAGGCAGCCGTTACGTCCCGTTCGTTCAGGCTTGATTTTGGCTCACACTAACTCCATAAGCTCCAAGAACTCGCTGATAGAGAGGACGTGGATGCCGTGAAACTCGGTGAGGCCGGCGTCCTGGAAATGCTGCTTGTTGTTCGTGACCAGATAGGCCGCTCGACCTTCGGCCGCTGCCTCAAGAAAGCGGTTATCTGCCTCGTGGGGGATAATGGCCAGACGTTGTCGAGGCGTCACGACAATGGAGCGCCGTTTCTTGGGGCGACGGATCAGGCTTTCAATCCGTTGGCGATGGGACTTGGCGATGCCCAACTCGGCCAGCACTTCCAGAACTTCGGCGACGGTCTCTTCGGAGAAGATCAGAGTCAAGCGTCCCTTTTGCCAGAGGGAGAGCAGTCGCGCCGTTAAACCGGAGGTCTTGAGCAGGGCAGCGACGAAGACGTTGGTATCAAAGACTGCCCTGATCGGCATCCTGGTTCATCCTTCGGGCTCGCACTCTTGCAACGGCTTGGGCAATCTGATCCTCGAAGTTCTCTGAGGTCATTCCACTGGCGAGCAGGTCGGCGCGCATGGCCGCGGAGAGGGCATCCAACTCGCGGCTCCAGGCGTCGTTCTCCGGTTTGGAGCGCTCTTCCATCCATCCCATGAGGAGGGTAGAGAGAACGCGGTATCTCCTGCCCACGCAAAAAGCAGGCAGGCCCTCTTCTTCGATCAGGCGATAAATAGTGCCCCGAGTGCAGCGCAGCATCTCGGCCACCTCTTCAACGGTCAACACGCGATCCGCTGTTGTTTCAGCCATGGCTATCACCTCCAGCGAGGATTATAATACCGATCAAGCAGGTTGTCAAAAAACCGGCGCCGCAAATGGGATCATTCAGTTTTCCGCAAAAGGCTGTCCGCGCTGACGAAAAGTCGCTACTGGGCGGCATCCCCGCCGCCTGAACGGGATGTGGGTGCCGTTTAGTTTAATCACGCGAGGGAAGGTGCCTATGACCATCAAACATATCTTTTTAATCTTGGTTGTCGCCCTCATCATTATCTTCGGCACTGGGCTGGGAGTCTGTAACTTCCTATTCTCCAACATTTCACCTGCTAAGGCCAGCCAATTCAATGCCCAGGCTCACGCCGGACAACTGAACTCGTCTTCCGCTAGCAATCAAAACTTGCTGAAAAACCCTGGCTTCGAAAGCGGTGCCTTCGCCCCGGGCTGGGAATACTACGGCGATGACTCAGGAGCTTCGTCAGCCATCGATAGCACCATCGCTCACAGCGGACGCTACTCGGCCAAAGTCGTCTTCGATGGGATGGCAGATGTAAACTACTGCCGTGTGACCCAGCGCGTAACTCTAACCCCCAAGGCAACGTATTGCCTGAGCGGTTACATCAAGACAACCGCGCTTACAACTGATAGTGGAGCGCTCCTAGAGGTCCAAGATGCCCGAAGTTGGACCTTCTTTGCCCTCGGCACCCAGATGATCACTGGCACCCAGGACTGGACCTACGTGGAGTGCACCTTCATTACCCCGTCGGATACGACTGAGATTAAGGTCTTCCTCCGTCGCATCGCCTGGGCCGGTCCTGTCAGCGGAACGATGTGGTTCGACGATATCGCCCTTACCCCCATCCCCTCAATCCAAACGCTCTCCCCCGGATTTGGACAGCCTGGCACCACGGTGACCATACAGGGTGCTAATTTCGGGCCGGACCCAGGCCCGGGCCAGCGGGCCACAGAGACCACTCATGTGAGTTTCGGCGGTGTGATCTTACCCAAGGACAATATCTTGAGCTGGAGCGACACGGCCATCACTATTATCATCCCTTCAAGTCCCACAGGGGGAGCCATCTCCGTGACCGTGCAGGGCGAAAGCAGCAACGTCATCTTCTTTGTGGTGCCGGTCTTTAAAGCGGTCTTCGACTCTGGCCTGCAATTCACCATGAACAATGCCGGGCAGTGGCAGATCGCTGATGCTTCTGGGGCAGCGGCATACTACGGCGGCGGGCGTATCACCTACCTGGACACCACCACGGGCATCCAGGTGGACACCACCTCTGTGCTCGTGCAGAGCGTCATCACCAACACCGCTGCCACCACAGTGACGCTTCAATACCCACCCTACTTCGCCCAGACCACTGTCGTGAGAGTGGCCGATGGAGGTGTACAAATCAGCTACGAGGTGAACGTTGTCCCTGGCAACTCGAATATCAAGCTGTTTACCTTCAATCCATACGATGGAATCCCTCGCGGTGACCTGCATGTGCCTGGCTGGGCTATTCGCATCCTTGCAGGCTGGCCCTACACGGTCACTTATCCCTTTGACGGAGGCTCTATCGCACCAGCGGCAGCCAGCCTTACCCCACACCGGGGCGTCTACCTCCTCACCGGGAATCACTCTGTTTCGCAGCCCTTGTTGTTTCAGGAGAAAACCTTTGCGCTCCCACTAGTTGCCCATCGGCCTGCTGTGGAATACCAGGCCACGGACCCCAGCCGACCAGATTACTCCCTCACCGGTCCGTACATTCCGGTGGATCGCCTGGAAGGTGATTACTACTTGTATGCTGCATTGGAGCCGGTCTCTTTTGAGCGCTATTACCGCTGGTTCAGCCACATTGAGGACTTCCCACCACGAGTACTATTATTCACCCCGGCGTCAGCCGCGTTCCAGTACGGCTATCTCGAAGCCTCTGTCCAGGCCCTTGAGGATGAATATCGAGCTGTGGGCTTTCTCCCCGATGTAGCCCTGCAACCCTTTACCGTCAAGCCCGGCACTGGCCGCCAATTTGATGCCACAGGGCCCCATCCGGTTACTGGCTGGACGCCACAAGACCTTGCCGGCTACGACCCCGGGCCTCCCTACACCGTAACCATAAAGAACCGGGACGGGACCGACCGGCACAGTGATACTGGCTGGAGACCAGAATTCGACGCTACCCTGGCTATCAACCCATCCCATCCAGGCTTCGTCACTTACTACTGGGAGAACTTCATCGCACCTCGCCTGAGTCGCCGCAAGTTCTTCTGGACGGATGGGGGAAATCCTACCCCGGATTATGAGGCGAGCATCCGCGACCTTCCGCAGCACAGCGTTCTAGACGGCCTGCTCCAGTTCTTTGCTCAGGCCCACGCTCAGGGTTACGCCCAACTCAACAATTTGAGCAACTTCACCCTCCACGCCTTTAAGTACCTCGACCTTATTGATGCCGAGGCGTCAACGACGGCGATCATCGTCAATGCGGAGTACTGGACCCCCCACTATCTCGCTCACAAGTACTGGAGTGGAGAACGCGGCGAGTGGAGTAAGTACAGGCAGCAGTCTTTCCAAGAAGCGGCATTCGCCCTCCGCGCGATGGATAATGCTCCACGCCGTTTTATCATGCGAGAGTTTGTCGGTTATCGCCAAAGCGATGCCAATTATGCCCTCGCTCTCGCCGTGGCAAGGCAGACGAATCAGCTCTTATCCGTTACAAAGAACGGAGAGAATGTCAGCACTCCTGGATACGATGAGTACGAAATCGCTCGCTGGATGCTCAACCAGCAGTATGCTCCCCGCATCGAATCCGATGATTTCCTCGTCGATAATGCGATTCGCACCTTGCCTTTTGGTCACAGCATCACCATCGAGGTTGAGAGTGCTGTGACCATCACTACTGACGCGACCCACTGGCAGCTCGATGCTGGCCCTCAGCAAACCGTGGTGAACAGCACCATCGCTTTCACAACGACCCCCGGGCTTCACCACCTGCAAGTCTGGCAAGCGCACCAGGGTGAGGTGTTACATTTAGAACGACTCAGTCCCGAGTTCCACTTCGTCCTGGGAAAGCCCCATACGGATAGCCAGGGCAACGCGGTGGGATATCGCCTGGAGGCCATCAAGGGCGACTGGGAGCGGGATGCCAATCCCACCTTCCCTCAAGTGAGGACAAGTGTAGATCAGCCTGCGTTGACCGGCAACACTCGCGCCGGGGCGCGGGGTGTGCGCCTGTATGAGGGCCGCTATACCGACGCAAAGCTGCTGGGTGAAACCACCGCTGATGAGGCTGGGGAGTGGAGTTTTACCCTGCCCACTCCTTTATCGTCGGGTGATCACTTCATCACAGCGGTCACGCTGGACGCTGATGGTCAGGAACCGCTCATTGCTGAGGCCACTTCGATTACCGTTACTGTGGATTCGACTGCACCGGCATTGACGACCATTCGGCTGCCGGTTCACCGTTGGCGCATCACCGACCGCACCCGCCTGGTGTACGACTGGTCGGATAGCCTCAGTGCTCTCACTATCCAGACCACGCTTGGCCAGGAGAAAATCACCGACACGGTAGAATTCTACTGGGATGAGGTTTTGCATGGGCCTCCCAGCACAGACAGCGTTGCTGCCATAGATTTCCGCTTCGATCCCACAACCAACGTGGGGACGTATCGGGTGAATGCGCCAATAACCAGAGTGCGCATAAAGGGCAGTCGGCCGATTTACGACGTTTATCTACCCCTTGTTCTCAAAGGTTTCCCCCCACCTGCCATCCTTTTCGATGAAACTCACGAGGAAAGGAACACTCTGTCTGAGGAGCGGGCGCGCCAGCTTAACCCTGAGCATCCAGAGTGGCACTACTTTGACGAGTTTAAGGAGCGGGTAAGCAAAGAGTATCGGCTGTATCGCCATGACGCTGGCGATCTGACCGACCAATACTTGCAGGGTTATGCAATCCTCATTTTGGCTGCGCCGGATAAAGGTCTGTCCGATGCCGAGATAGCCAGCGTGGTACGTTTCGTCCAGGGCGGGGGTGGACTACTGGTTCTCGGCGATGCTGGGCTTAATGAGGGCATCAACTGCTTGCTCGATCACTTCGACATCGAGTTCGACCCCACGCCCATTGCCTCGCCTGAGCATGATTGGGATGCTCAGAGCTTCTATGTGGAAACCTTCGCTCCACATCCCGTTACAGAAGGCCTTGAGTGGTGGCACACCAACTGGGGTGGCAGCCTTCAAGTGAGCGAGCCAGCGCTGAGCTTGAGCTGGACCACCCCAGACGCCTGGAAAGATGCGAATGGAAATGGGGTACAGGACCATGGCGAAGCAGTGGACTCCTTTACGCTGGTGGCAGCCGCCCAGGTCGGCCAGGGGCGGGTGGTGGTTGTCTCAGACAACGCCTTCCACGACATGTTCAAGAGTTTCAATGCGCCGCTGATGATGAACATGCTGGCTTGGCTGTCCCAGAAAAACCGTTAGAGATGGATAAAAGACGCATGCTGCCCAGCTTTAATCAGCGGCGTCTTGGCTGACCCTTTATAACCCGTATCGGAGGAAACCCATGATCCAAACCGACCTTCTTATTCACAACGCCGCCCAACTCCTGACCATCGCCTCCGATGGCCCCAAGCAGGGAGCGGCGATGGGAGAGCTGGGGATCATCGAGGACGGGGCGGTGGCCGTCAAGGATGGCCTCATCGCCCTGCTGGGACCGACGGCGGAAGTGCGGGGGCAGGTCACTGCCGCTGAGGAGATAGACGCCGCAGGCAAGGTGGTCATGCCCGGCTTCGTTGATCCCCACACCCACCTGGTCTTCGCTGGCGACCGGGCTGATGAGTTTGAGCAGCGCATCAAAGGCGCTACCTACATGGAGATCATGGCCGCCGGCGGGGGAATAATGAACACGGTACGGGCCACGCGGGCGGCCAGCCTGGATGAACTGGTGGCGCAAAGCCGAGAGCGCCTCGATAAAATGCTGGCCCACGGCACCACTACCGCCGAGGCCAAGACCGGCTACGGCCTGGACACCGAGAATGAGCTCAAGATGCTGGAGGCCATCCGCCGCCTGGACGCGGAGCACCCCGTAGACCTTATCCCAACTTTCCTTGGCGCGCACGCGGTGCCGGAGGAATACAAGGGGCGGGTGGACGAGTATGTTGATCTGGTCGTCGAGGAGATGCTGCCAACGATCAAATCCCAAATCCCAAATCCCAAATCCCAAATTTTTTGCGATGTCTTCTGCGACGAGGGGGCCTTCACAGTGACACAGTCACGGCGAGTGCTGGAGGCAGCTCACGCCCTGGGCTTCGGGCTGAAGATCCACGCCGACGAGTTCAAGCCGCTGGGAGGCACAAGGCTGGCTGTAGAGCTGGGGGCAATCTCGGCCGACCACCTGGTCTGCACCCCCGAAGAGGAGATCGAGATGCTGGCGGAGTCGGGCACCATCGCCGTTGCTTTGCCAGGCACGCCCTTTGGCCTGGGGCATCACAAATACACCCCCGCCCGATGGATCATTGACGCCGGGGGCGCTCTGGCCCTGGCCACGGACCTCAACCCCGGCACCTGCTGGTGTGAGTCTATGCAACTGATCACCGCCCTGGCCTGCCGCTTCATGAAAATGACCCCTGCCGAGGCCGTCGTCGCTGTGACCATCAACGCTGCCCACGCCGTCAGATTAGGTGATCAGGTGGGGAGTTTGGAGGTAGGTAAGAAGGCCGACATCCTCATCCTGGACGTTCCCGACTATCGCCACCTGGCCTATCGCTTCGGGGTCAACCTGGTGGATAAGGTGATAAAGGGCGGCGAGGTGGTGGCGCCCTAACTTGACGAAATCGCCAAAGTAAACTACAATGACATACGATTTAGCTTGAGGGGATAACGCCAAGTGTTTGAGAACCTGACGGATAAGCTGCAAAGTGTCTTTGATAAACTGGCCAAGCGGGGCAAGCTCTCCGAGGGCGATGTGGATGCCGCCCTGCGCGAGGTGCGGCTGGCTCTCTTGGAGGCTGACGTCAACTATAAAGTGGTCAAGGACTTCGTGGCCAGAGTGCGCGAACGGGCTGTCGGCGCAGAGGTGATGAGGACCCTCACGCCGGCCCAGCAGGTGGTCAAGATCGTCCATGAGGAGCTGATCAAGACCCTGGGCGAGCCCAGCAAGCTCGACTTATCGGGGTCGCCGCCTCACGTCATCATGCTAGTTGGCCTCCAGGGATCGGGCAAGACGACTACGGCGGCCAAGCTGGCCCTGAGTTTGCGTAAGTCCGGCCATCGGCCCCTTCTGGTGGCCGCTGACCCTCGTCGGCCGGCGGCAGTGACTCAGTTGGAGGTGCTGGGAAAGCAGTTGGACATCCCTGTTTATGAGGAAGGTCTCAATGTGCCTCCACCGACGGTTTGCGCCAACGCCGTCCGGCAGGCCGAGGAGGCTGTCCTTAGCACTGTCATCCTGGATACTGGTGGCCGATTGCACATTGACGAGGAGCTGATGCAGGAACTGGCGGAGATCAAGAAAAGAGTCTCGCCTCAGGAAGTGCTGCTGGTGGCCGATGCCATGACCGGCCAGGACGCCGTGAGGGTGGCGGATGATTTCAATCAGCGGGTGGGTTTGACGGGCCTGATCCTGACCAAGGCCGATGGCGATGCCCGCGGCGGGGCGGCCATCTCCATCCGCTCCGTGACCGGCGTACCCATCAAATTCCTGGGCGTGGGCGAGAAGACCGATGCCCTGGAGCTCTTCTACCCCGATCGCCTGGCCTCGCGCATCCTGGGCATGGGCGATGTCCTCAGCCTGATCGAGAGGGCAGAGGCAGCCCTCGACCAGGAGCAAGCCCTGGCCATGGGGAGGAAGCTGGCGAAGGGTGAATTCGACCTGGAGGACTTCCGGCGGCAACTGCGCGAGGTCAAGAAGATGGGGCCTCTGAGTCAGCTCCTGGACATGATCCCGGGCTTTTCTCAGGTCAGCAAGGAAGTGTCACCGGAGATCACCGACCAGCAAATGAAGCGGATCGAGGCCATCATCAACTCCATGACCCTGGAGGAGCGACACGACCCTAAGATCATCAACGCCAGCCGCAAGCGGCGCATTGCCCAGGGCTCTGGCACCACCGTCCAGGAGATCAACCAACTCCTGGCCCAATATCGCCAGATGCAGCGCATGATGAAGCAAATGTCGAGCGGGCGGGGACCGTTAGCGTTTCTCAGGCAGTTGGGTATGTAGGAGGGGACCATGCCAGCCATTCAAGTACTGGATCTACATAAGAGCTTTGAGGATGTCTACGCCGTGCAGGGCGTCAGCTTCGACGTGCAGGCGGGCGAGATCTTCAGCCTGCTGGGCCCCAACGGGGCGGGCAAGAGCACTATCATCTCGATGCTCGCCTGCCTGCTGGAGCCGACCCAGGGGGATGCGCTGGTGATGGGCCACTCCATCCTGCGCGAGCCGATGGCGGTCAAGGAGGCTATCGGCGTCGTCCCGCAGGAGGTTGCCCTCTACGAGGACCTCTCCGCCCGCGAGAACCTCAACTTCTGGGGCAAGATGTACGGCCTGCGGGGTGTGGCGCTTCGCCAGCGGGTGGACGAGGTGCTGGAAGTCACCGGCCTGATCGAACGGCAAAAGGGGCGGGTGGGCAAGTTCTCCGGCGGGATGAAGCGAAGGCTGAACATCGGCATTGCCCTGCTGCACCGTCCCCAGGTCATCATCATGGACGAGCCGACGGTGGGCATTGATCCCCAGAGCCGGCGCAACATACTGGACAACGTCAAGGAACTCAACCGGCAGGGGATGACCGTCCTCTACACTACTCACTATATGGAAGAGGCTCAGGAGCTTTCCGACCACATTGCCATCATGGACATGGGCAAGGTGATTGCCTCCGGTACTCACGAGGAGTTGGTTCAAATTGTCGGCGAGTTGGATCGGATTGCCCTGACCATCAACGCCGAGGCGGAGCGGGTGCTTGCACTGAGCTTAGCCGAAGTGATGGAACAGTGGCAGGCGACCGAGGGAGTGCACCAGGTTTCGGCCACTGCCTGCCCTGAGCGTAGCCGAAGGGATGGGGAACTCACGCTCCTGGTAGACGACAGTAACCTCGTCCTGCCGCGCCTGTTTGAGTCGGCCACCCAGGTGGGGGTGCGCATAACCTCAGTGGAGATCCAGGAGCCCAACCTGGAGGCGGTGTTCTTGCACCTGACAGGCCGGGCATTGCGGGATTGAAACGTGAAACGACAAGTTCTGCCTCACGTTTCACGCATCACGTTTCACGAGCCAGGTTTAGGAGACAGCTATGAAAGTCTTAGACATCGCGCTCAAAGATATGCTCCGCTCCTTCCGCAGCGTGTCTGTCTTGTTCTTCATGTTTGTCTTGCCACTGATGACTGTCGGCCTCATTTACTTCGCGTTTAGTGGTCTGGCAGGCGGCGAGGGAGGCTTTGAGCTGTCGGTGACGCAGATGCAGGTCGTCAACCTGGATCAGCCCGTCTCACAGTTCGGTGGTTTTTCGGGTGGGCAAATGCTGGTCGAGTTTCTGCAAGACGAGAGGCTGGCAGGTCTCCTGCAAGTGACGGAGGCGGCTGACGAGGCCAGTGCCCGTGCAGCGGTGGATCACCAAGACGCCGGGGTAGCGGTCATCATCCCGCCTGATTTCACCGCTGCGTTTGCGCCGGAGGGGAGCGCCACTGTCACCCTGTACCAAGACCCCACCCTGACGCTTGGGCCAGCCATCGTCAAGGGGTTGGTCAGCCAATTTGTAGATGGCTTTGCCGGCACCATCATCGCTGCCAGCGTCGTCGCCGAGCAACTGGACGAGCGGGGGGTAGCGGTAGACGCTGGCTTGATGCGAGACGTCACCGACAGGTATGTAGCCTGGGCCCAAACCTTGGGCGAAAGCCAGAGCCAGGGGGTGTACCAGGCGCTCGACGTGCAGTCCCCGCCAAGCAAAGCCGAGCCGGTCGATCTGACGACGAAGATAATCACGGGGATCATGCGCGGTATGCTGGTCTTCTACGCCTTTTTCACCGGCGCCGCTACCGCCGAGTCCATCATTCGCGAGGACGAGGAGAAGACGCTGCCCCGGCTCTTCACTACCCCCACGTCACGGACGGCTATCTTGGGCGGCAAATTTCTCGCCGTCTTTGTGACGATTATCGTTCAGGTGATCGTGACTATGATCGCCGGGAGGATCATCTTTGGCGTCCGTTGGGGAGAGCCTTTGCCGGTGGCACTGGCGGCGTTGGGGCTGGTGGTCGTCGCCGCCGGATGTGGTGTGTTGCTCATGTCTTTCCTCAAGAGTACGCGCCAGGCTGGGACGGTGATGGGTGGGGTGCTAACCATAACCGGTATGGCTGGCGGGCTGTTTACGACGGGCTTTCCCAGTCTGCCCGCTGCTTTCGAGACCGCAGCCCTTTTTGTGCCTCAAGGTTGGGCCCTGCGCGGTTGGAAGTTGGCCCTGGCGGGCGGCGGCGTGAGCGACGTGCTCTTGCCGGCCGTCGTCACCCTGGGGATGGGCATCGTTTTCTTCGTCGTCGGCGCGTTTGTCTTCCGCAAGCGGTTCGCGTAGGAGATACCCATGTGCGTGATTGATCTGGCACTCAAAGACCTGTTGCAAATCGTTCGGGACTGGAAGTCCGCTCTGTTCTTGGTGATTATGCCGATCGTCTTCACCTTCTTCTTTGGCCTTATCTATGGCGGCATTGGCGGGGAGAACGATCCTCGTCTGCCGGTGGGATTGGTTAACCACGACCAAGCCGGCACCCTCAGCGCTGGTCTGCAGAACCTGTTGGAAGCATCGGACGCTATCCGCCCGGTCTTGCTGGAAGGGGATGAGGCAGACAAGGCGGCTGACTCCGTTCGTGACGAGGATTTGGCGGCGGCGGTGATCATGCCAGCCAGCTTTAGCGAGCAGGCCCTTCGACTTCGCTCAGGCGATGTCCTGAGTTTATCGAAGGGACAAGGCTCAGGGCAGGCTCTGGCAGGCGAGGAGGCCAGGCTGACAGTCATCGTTGATCAGAGCACGCAGGCCGGGCAGACGGCCCTGAACGCTGTGCAGGCGGCCATGACGCGCCTGCTGGGCACGGTTCAGACCGCCCAAATCAGCGCTGAGGTCTATGAAGCCCAGCGGGCGTTCGAGGACGATGGGGCACGCCAAGCGTACGTGGACGAGGCGCTGGCGCTGGCAAGCGAGGCCTGGCAACAGCCGCCACTCACCGTCGCTGTCGAGCAGTCCGGCGCGACGGCCGGTGACGAAGAAGAGGCGTTGTGGAATCCGTACGCCCATGCATCCGCGGGGATGATCGTCCAGTTCGTCGTTTTCGGGCTGAACACGTCGGCGATGGTGCTGGTGCTGGAGCGCAAGTCCAGAACGCTGCAGCGGTTGCTGACGACGCCCATCACCCGAACGCAGGTTATCGCCGGCCATGTGCTGGCGATGTTCGCCGTTGTCTTCCTCCAGCAGGTGTTGCTCGTTGCCGTCGGCCAACTGGCCTTTGGTGTGGACTACATGCGCGAACCCCTGGCCATTCTCCTGGTGATGGTAGCGTTGGCGCTCTGGGTCGCCAGCCTGGGGCTGCTCATCGGCGCGATGGCGAAAGTCGAGGATCAGGTCATTATGTTTTCCATGCTCGCCATGTTCGTCTTTTCAGCTTTGGGCGGCGCCTGGTTTCCACTAGATATCACAGGAAAGGCGTTTGCGACCATTGGGCATTTGATGCCAACTGCCTGGGCGATGGATGGCTTCGAGAACATTATCGTCCGTGGTATGGGGTTCGACTCGGCGCTGCTTCCGACAGGTACCCTGTTGGCCTATGCCGTGGCGTTTTTCGGATTGGCCGTGTGGCGATTCAGGTTCGAGTAGACATCAATGGCCTACCTGCGCAATCGGGCGACCATGGAGGAGGAGATAGACTGGGAGGAGTGGGACGATGCCAGGATGATATTGGAACTCAGTGGGAGACAATGAGATGACGGATGTTGTAAGAGTATTGGATGTCGAGCCGGTGGAGATGGTGCCGGGCGTATGGCGACGCACCCTCTCTTGGGGTGAGCGCTTGATGGTATGCCACGTAACCCTCGAGGAAGGGGCAGTGGTTCCTGTTCACCGGCATCCCCACGAACAGATCACCTATGTCATTGAAGGGGAGCTGGCCATGGATGTCGAAGGACAGACCCATGTTCTCCGAGCGGGGGATAGCTTGCTGTTTCCGTCCGATGTGGAGCACGGGGCGACCGCTCTCAAACGCACCCTGGTCATTGACACCTTCTCCCCACCGCGGGAGGAGTACAAGTAGCCGATAGCAGATAGCAAACTATACCAAATCGAAAGGAGTTTGAATCAAGAGAAAATGGTAAAGATCAGACTACGTCGCATGGGCAAGAAGAAACAGCCCAGCTACCGAGTGGTGGTGGCCGATTCCCGAGCGCCGCGCGACGGGCGCTTCATCGAGATCATCGGGTTCTACGACCCCCGCACGGAGCCGCCCACTGTTCAAATAAAAGAGGACAGAGCTCTTTACTGGCTATCGCAGGGGGCTCAGCTTTCCGATGCAGTGGCCAGGTTGTTGAAAAACCAGGGCGCCCTCGACCGATTCGCACGCTTGAAGGAGGGGGAGGACTTGGAAGCTCTACTGGCGGAGGCGGCTGCAGAGGAAGTCGAGGCTGAGGAGGTTGTAAAAGAGGTCGCGGCCGAAGAGGTTGCTCCGGTGGAAGAAGCGCCGGCGGAAGAAGAAGCGCCGGTGGAGGAAGTGGCTTTGGAAGAAGAGTCGCCAATAGAGGAGGCTGCACCTGTTGAGGCAGAAGTAGCCGAGGAGCTCCCTGTTGCTGAGGAGGAAGTGGCTTTGGAAGAAGAAGCGTCGGTGGAGGAGGCTGCATCTGCTGAGGCCGAAGTCGCTGAGGAGGTGCCTATAGCTGATTAGGAAGTAGTACCTTCTGAGGAAGAGCTCATAGAAGCGCCCCTTGAGGAGGAAATCGACGAGACCACAGGCGAACAAGCTGACTAGCAATATCACAAGCAAAAGGAGGGCGATCCAATGAAGGAGCTGATTGAGTACATCGCAAAATCGCTGGT
>CAYUPJ010000021.1:11658-16917 GCA_964446635.1 uncultured Anaerolineae bacterium | reverse complement strand
GACGATCCATCACAGGTCCGGGTGGACGAGATCGAGGGCACCACTTCCGTTGTCCTTGAGTTGCACGTGGCTCCAGAGGACATGGGACGGATCATCGGTAGGAAGGGACGGGTGGCCAACGCCATGCGCACCCTGGTAATGGTGCTCGGTGGTAAGGAGGGCAAGCGCGTTACCCTGGAGATTGTCGAATCTCTACTGGCGGAGGTGGCTGCGGAAGAGGTCGCTCCGGAGGAGGAAGGAGCGCCGACGGAAGAAGCTGCACCTATTGGGGTCGAAATCGCCGAGGAGGTCCCTGCTACTGAAGGGGAAATGCCTTTCTGAGGCAAAGCTCATAGAAACGCCCCGAAGGGGGTCAAAAGACCACGAGTGAGAACGCTGGCTAGCTCAGTACATCACAAGCAAAAGGAGGGCGATCCAATGAAGGAGTTGATTGAGTACATCGCAAAATCGCTGGTGGATGACCCATCACAGGTCCGTGTGGACGAGATTGAGGGCACCACCTCCGTTGTCCTTGAGTTGCACGTAGCTCCAGAGGACATGGGACGGATCATCGGCCGAAAGGGACGAGTGGCCAACGCCATGCGCACCCTGGTAAGAGTAGTCGCCGCTAAGCAAGGCAAGCGAGTTACCCTGGAGATTGTGTAGCTGGGATCAAGGCAGGGGCTCCATTAGTGCACCCCTGCCCCTTTCAAATCCGCTCACTACCAGACAGTATCTGAACACGAATGGCACGAGTAAACGAAGGGAGCGTTTGACAAGAAGTGACCGCTGGCAAATCAGATCGCAGCGGGATGACAGACTCACAACCTGGCAAAGCAGATAACAGGGCTGAGCCTCGTTACCTGGTCGTCGGCCGGGTAACAAGACCCTGGGGGATACAGGGCGAAGTGAAGGTGGAGATCATCACCGACTTCCCAGATCGCTTTTCCCTGTTGCAAAAGGTCTACCTGGGGCCGGAGGCTGCGCCTTTCACTCTGGAGGGCTTCCGTCTGCACAAGGGGGCGGCTCTTCTCAAACTGGAAGGCTGCCATGATCGGGCCACGGCCGAGAAACTGCGGGGTCAACTGGTGCAGATTCCCTTTCAGGAGGCCATGCCCTTGCAGGAAGACGAGTACTACGAGCACCAAATCGTCGGCCTCGCCGTTTGGACGGCGGGCGGAGAGTACTTGGGCACAGTGGATGAGATCATCTTCACGGGATCCAACGACGTTTACGTAGTGCGGGGCAAGGGAAAAGAGATTCTGATTCCAGCCATCGAGGATGTGGTGTTGGAGATCAGCCTGGCTCAGGGACGGCTGATGGTGGAGCTGATGGAAGGGTTGATTTAGTACCTACAGGAGGTCTCGGTGAGCGCGGTCACTTCGGCTAAGCCTTGCACTGAGCTTCGAAGTGTCAGTGCAAGCAAGTACTGGGTTGGCTTTAATATCGTTCATGGAATAGGGCCGATGAAGTTCAGGGCCTTGCTCGATCACTTCGGTGATTTAGAAAAGGCTTGGCACGCTGATGCCCATGAACTGACAAAAGCAGGGTTGGATCAACGCGCCCTGGAGAACCTTCTGACCACCCGCTCTAAAATCTCGCTGGATGGGGAAATGGAGAAGATCGAGCGCCAGGCAGCCAAGGTGCTCACCTGGGACGATCCCGCCTACCCGCCTCGCTTGCTGAACATCTACAGCCCACCGCCAGTGCTCTATGTGAAGGGTCAGCTCCTGGATGAGGACCAGTGGGCGGTGGCTGTCGTCGGAACCCGGGGAGCCACGGTCTACGGTAAGGAAGCGGCGCGACAGATAGCCGGCCATCTGGCCCGCAACAGGATCACCATCGTCAGCGGCCTGGCGCGAGGGATAGACAGCCAGGCCCACCAGGCCGCTCTGGACGCTGGAGGCCGTACGATTGCCGTCTTGGGCTCTGGCGTAGATATCATCTACCCGGCCGAGAGCCGCAAGTTGGCTCAAGCTATCGTCGAACGAGGGGCGTTGGTGAGCGAGTACGCCCTGGGCACTCCACCGGAGGCCAGCAATTTCCCTCCCCGCAATCGCATTATCAGCGGGCTGTCGTTGGGAGTGGTCATTGTCGAGGCCGGGGAGAGGAGCGGAGCCCTGATCACAGGAGACTTTGCCCTGGAACAGGGGCGAGAAGTCTTCGCCGTGCCCGGAAACATCTTCCACCAGAAAAGCATAGGCACCAACAAGCTCATCCAACAAGGGGCCAAGCCCGTCCTCTCTGTGGAGGACATCCTGGAGGAGCTCAACCTGACCATGGTCAGTCAGCAGGCGGAGGTGCGGGCTGTTGTCCCGGAAAACGAGACAGAGGCCGCCCTACTGGAATACATCACCGCCGAGCCGATCCACATTGACGAAATCGGGCAACAGAGCGGCCTCCCCATCGCCCAGGTCTCCAGCACCCTGGCCCTGATGGAGCTCAAAGGCATGGTGCGCCAGGTGGGAGGAATGAATTACGTGCTGGCCAGAGAGACTAGAGTAGAATACGTGGTGGATTGAAGCGGAGGTAGACCAGTGAATGTCTTGATCATGGCCGGAGGCAGCGGCACCCGCCTGTGGCCTCGCAGCCGAGAGGCTCGCCCCAAGCAGCTATTAAGCCTTCTGTCCGAGAGGACAATGTTGCAGGAAGCCTATCAGCGTATCATGCCTCTCGTGCCTGACGAGAAAATCTTTGTCGTGACCAACGAGACCTACACCGACGTTGTCCGCCAGCAGATCCCGCCGCTGCCAGCAAGTAACATCATCGGTGAGATCGAGGGCCACGGCACAGCGCCCTGCATCGGCCTATCCGCTCTGTATCTCAGGCGACTGGACCCCGAGGAAGTGATGGCTGTCCTCACCGCCGATCACTACATCGAGAAGGCTTATGGGCTCCAGCGCGCGCTGGCGGCGGCGGCTCAGGTGGCAGAGAAGGGACACCTGGTAACCCTAGGCATCCCGCCCGATTACCCGGCGACGAGCTACGGCTACCTCGAGCGCGGTCAGAAGCTGGCTCAGGTCAGCGGCCACCACGTGTACCAGGTCGAGAAATTCACCGAGAAGCCCGACCTGGCCACGGCCCAAGCCTTCCTGGAAAGCGGTCGGTACTACTGGAACAGCGGCATGTTCATCTGGAAGGTCTCAACCCTCTTGCAGGAGCTCCAGAAACTCATGCCCCAGCTCTACGCCCAGCTCATGGAAATTGACGCCGCCCTGGGCACCGCGGAAGAGCGAGCCGTGCTGGAGCGGGTTTGGCCCCAGGTGGAAAATGAGACCATTGACTACGGCATCATGGAGCGGGCCGCAAACGTGGCCGTCATCCCGGTGGACATCGGCTGGAGCGACGTGGGGAGCTGGGCCACATTGCTCGAGCTCCTCCCCACCTTTGCACTGAGCCGAAGCGCCGAGCGCAGCGAGGGGTCAGCCGAAGTGCTTGCACTGAGCCTGGCCGAAGTGGACGGGCAAGGCAACGTCATCGTCGGTCCACACCTCGGGCTGGACACCAGGGGCTGCCTGATCCACGGCTCCCACCGCCTGGTGGCCACCATTGGCTTGGAGGGCATCATCGTAGTAGATACCGCGGACGCCCTTCTAGTCTGTCCCAAAGAGCGCGCCCAAGACGTGAGGAAGTTGGTGGATATGCTAAAGGAGATGGGCAGGGATGAGTACCTGTGACTTGCACTGAGCCTTGCACTGAGCTTAGCCGAAGTGCTTGCACTGAGCTTAGCCGAAGTGCTTGCACTGAGCTTAGCCGAAGTGTTAGCCGAAGTGTCGTCGCTAGAAACCCGTTTTCTGACAACTTCGCCACCAAGATCTAACTGAATCAGCCTGTTTCAGTTCTGGTGCGAGAAAATGGGTTTCTGACCAACACCAGGAGAATCGTGACTAACTCGATTATTGCTTACTGCCTGAAATGTAAAACCAAACGTCAGATCAATGACCCTGAACCCGTCTACACCGGGCGGGGGCAGGCGGCCACGCGAGGTGCCTGCTCCGTGTGCGGGGCGACCATGTTCAAAATGGGGGAGACGCCCAGCCACGCCGGCCTGGATAAGGCGGCCCACACCGTCGTCTCCAAGCGTAGCAAGGCCCTGGCCGCCATGCGCAACGGGCCCAAGCTCGTCATCGTCGAGTCGCCAGCCAAGGCCCGCACCGTGGGCAAGTTCCTCGGCCCAGGCTACGCCGTCCGCTCGTCCGTCGGCCACATCCGCGACCTGCCCCAGAACCGACTGGGCGTGGATGTCGAGAACGACTTTG
This sequence comes from uncultured Anaerolineae bacterium, assembly GCA_964446635.1. GTDB lineage: Bacteria > Chloroflexota > Anaerolineae > VGOG01 > VGOG01 > CAYUPJ01. Next base: position 12,679 of record CAYUPJ010000021.1, on the reverse strand, counting down.
CTCCCCACTACGTTGTCCCGGCCAAGAGGAAAGAGGTGGTCAGGGACCTGCGCCAGGAGGCCAGGACCGCCTCGGAAATCTACCTGGCCACTGATCCCGACCGCGAGGGCGAGGCCATCTCCTGGCACCTGGTCAGCGCCCTGGGCAATAGCGCCAACAACAAGCCCATCCATCGAGTGGAGTTCCACGAGATCACCCCGCAGGCCATCGGCCAGGCCTTCGCCCACCCCCGCGATATTGACCTGCCGCGGGTGAATGCCCAGCAAGCCCGCCGCATCCTCGACCGCCTGGTGGGTTATAAGCTAAGCCCGCTGCTGCGGGATAAGATGAGCCGCAAGGGACTGTCGGCCGGGCGGGTGCAGTCGGTGGCCGTGCGCCTGGTGGTCGAGCGCGAGCGGGAGATCCAGGCCTTTGTGCCCGTGGAGTATTGGTCCCTGGAAGCGGAACTGGCCAAACAGCAGGCCAAGCGACAGAGCTTCCGGGCCAGGCTGTGGCGCATCCAGGGCGAGGAGGTGGACCTCAAGAACCGGGACGATACCTACAACATCGTGGCCGACCTGGAAGGGGCCAGCTACACCGTGGCCAGGGTGGACAAGAAAGAACGGCGGCGCAACCCGTCGGCGCCGTTCACCACCAGCACCCTGCAACAGGAGGCTTCCCGCCGTCTGGGCTTCACTGCCAGGCGCACCATGGCCGTGGCCCAGCAACTCTACGAGGGCCTGGACATCGGCCCGGAAGGCTCGGTCGGCCTCATCACCTACATGCGCACTGACTCGACCAACGTGGCCGAGACGGCTCAGGTCGAGGCACGGGCCTACATCAGTCAGCGATTCGGCGCCGACTTCATGCCACCCAAGCCACCCGTCTACAAAACCAAGGCCAAGGGCGCTCAGGAGGCCCACGAGGCCATTCGCCCCACCTCGGTCTTTCGAGATCCGGAGAAATTGAAGCCCTATCTGGAGCGAGACCAGTACCGCCTTTACGAGTTGGTCTGGAAGCGGTTCCTGGCCAGCCAGATGGC
>CAYUPJ010000021.1:0-11558 GCA_964446635.1 uncultured Anaerolineae bacterium | reverse complement strand
TCAGCCAGAATATCTCTTCCGGGCGACGGGGGCCGTCATCAAGTTCCCCGGCTTCCTCACCGTGTACGAGGAGGCGAAGGAAGACAATGGATCAAAGAAAAAGCTTGCACTGAGCCGAAGCGCCGAGCGCAGCGAGGGGTCAGCCGAAGTGGCGGATGGTGAGGGGGAAGAGGAAGGGGTGGGCAAGATGCTGCCACCCCTGAGCGTGGGCGAATTGCTGGACCTGCTGGGGCTGTATCCGGAGCAGCACTTCACCCAGCCACCGCCACGCTACAGCGAGGCCACCCTGGTCAAGGCCCTGGAGGAGTACGGCATCGGCCGGCCCAGCACCTACGCGCCAATTCTGTCCACCATCCAGCAGCGAGGCTACGTGGAGCGCGCTGACAGGAAGCTCCACCCCACCGAGTTGGGCTTCCTGGTCAACGACCTGCTGGTTCAGCATTTCCCCAACATCGTGGACGTGGGCTTCACCGCCCTGATGGAAGAGGATCTCGACCGCATCGCCACCGGGGAGCGCGAGTGGGTGCCAGTGCTCCACCAGTTCTACGGCCCCTTCGCCCAGGCGGTAGCTCTCGCCCAGGAGCGCATGGAGAAGGTGCCTCTGATCTACGAGCCTACAGGAGAGCTGTGCGAGAAGTGCGGTCACCCCATGGTCATCAAGCGCGGCCGCTTCGGCCGGTTTATTGGCTGCAGCAACTATCCGGCCTGTCGTAATGCCAGGCCCATCCTGGTCAAGACCGGCGCCTTCTGCCCCGAGTGCGGCGGCGACTTGGTGGAGAAGAAGACGCGCAAGGGCCGTCTCTTTTTCAGTTGTGCCAGCTACCCGACCTGCACCTTCAGCGTGTGGCAACGTCCGCTGCCACAACCTTGCCCTTCCTGCGGCGGCCTGCTGACTGCTGCTGGCAAAGATAGTGCCAAGTGCGTTAAGTGTGGGGAGGTAGTGGAATTAGAGGAGCTTAAGGGGGGGGATGAAAGGGGGGGGTAATGACTCAGGAGGAGATTATTCAAATACCGGTGTCCGCAGAACTGGCGCAACGGCTACGCCCATACCAGAGCGAACTGCCCCGCATCCTGGAGTGGGGGCTGCGTCACGTTGAGAGAGAAACAGAAACGGGACTGCCTTCCCCAACCCGGGCGGATGTACTAGCCGCATTGCGCTCGACAGGGATACTTGTTGAGTTGGATCCGGCCATTGCTGCGCGGTATCGGGCCGGCTCGGATCAGCAGGGGCGTATTCCCGTTCGAGTGGAAGGCAAACCACTCAGCGAAATGATCATCGAGGAACGCGACCGTCAATGGACAGACAGTCAGTGGACAGACAGTCAGTGACCGCCACGTTTTACCTGGACAGCAGCGCGCTGGTCAAGAGGTACGCTGTCGAGACCGGCACCGGGTGGGATAGATCAGGCCACAGGCGATGCAATCCTGACCAGTCTCAAAGCCGAAGCAGCGACCCAGTATTCGCTGCTGGATGTAGACCAGTACGTGGTGGACGAGGCCATCGAATTGACCAGCCGACACCGACTACGCGGCTACGACGCTGTTCACCTGGCTTGCGCCCTGCGTCTCAATCGGGTGCTTCTGGGTAATGACTTCCCTCCGCTCACCCTTGTCGCGGCCGATGAGGACCTCCTGAAAGCGGCATATGATGAGGGGTTGAAGACTGAGAACCCGAACCTTCACCCATTATGTGTGTCCTGGCTAGCGTTAGGCAACAGGAAGGAGCAGGGAAAAAGCGACTTGAAGCCATGGACGAGCATCTCAACAAATTCATCACCTACCTCATAGCCGAGAAAAACGCCTCTCCCTACACCATCAAGAACTACCGCCACGAGATTGGGCGGTTCCTCGACTTTTTGAAAGAGCAGGGAATTGATTCGTGGGAGGGGGTGGATCGCTACGTCCTGCGGCGATATCTGGCGTGGCTGCAGGCTCAAGGCTACGTCAAGGCCAGCATCACCCGCCGAATCTCGGAGCTACGCTCCTTCTGCCGCTATCTCGTGCGCGAGGGCATACTAGAGACCAATCCCATCAGGGCCATCTCCTCACCCAAGATTCCCAAGCGTTTGCCGGATTATCTGGAACTGCAGGAGATCGAAGCCCTGCTGACGGCCCCAGACCCAATGGATCCTCAGGGCCAGCGCGACCGAGCGATCATGGAGGTGCTCTATGCCTCGGGACTGAGAGTCAGCGAGCTGGTGAGCCTCAACCTGGGGAACGTGGACCTGCGCCAGGGCGAGCTTCGGGTTTGGGGCAAGGGGGCCAAGGAGAGGGTGGCCTTGTTGGGCGAGCCAGCGTGCAGGGCCCTGAGGTGCTACCTTCAGGACGGACGGCTAAAGCTCATCAAGGAGAATAAAGCGACCAATGCTCTTTTCCTGAACCGTCTAGGTGGTCGCCTCTCGACACGCAGTGTGAGCAGTATCTTGGATAAGTATGCCAAGCTGGCTGGATTGGGGAGGCGCATCACGCCCCACATCATGCGACACACCTTCGCCACCCACCTCTTGGATGGCGGTGCTGATTTGCGGACCGTTCAGGAGCTCTTGGGCCACGCCGATCTGTCCACCACCCAAATCTACACCCACGTCTCCCAAACCCGGGCGAGGGAGGTGTATCGAAAGGCGCATCCGAGGGCGAGAGAGCAAGGGAGCAGAAGAGCCGAAGTCCTGAGCAAAGCGAAGGAACAGGAGCAGCCCTGACCACCCGACTATCTGAGGTGCAACGCACTTCGGAAGTGCGTTGCACCTATAGAACTTAGGAGGCTATGAATGAGACTGGCGAAACTACGTGAGGCCTTAGTTAATGAGGGTCTCGATGCTATCCTTATCACCCAACCTGAGAACCGGCGCTATCTCAGCGGATTCACCGGCTCGGCAGGGGTGCTCTTGATCTCTCAGGATCAGGCTGTTCTGGCTACGGACTTCCGCTACTACGAACAGGTGGAGAAGCAGGCTCCCGACTTCCGATTGGCAAAGATCACAGACAAGCTCGAGCCCCTCCTTCCGGAGCTGGTCCACCAGGTAGGGGCCAAGAGGGTCGGCTTCGAGAGTGTCCATCTCACCGTTGATCAGCACCAGGAGTGGCAGAAAGTCGCCGAGGACTTCGAGCTGATGCCCACCAAGGAGTTGGTGGAAGGGATCCGCGCCGTCAAGGACGAGGAAGAACTGGATAAGATCAAGAAGGCCATCGCCCTGGCTGACGAAGCCTTTGCCCATATTGTGAGCTTTATCGAGCCGGGCATGACCGAGAAAGAGGTGGCCTGGGAGTTGGAGGTTTTCATGCGCACCCACGGTGCGGAGAAGCTAGCCTTCGACATCATTGTCGGCTCGGGGCCCAATGGGGCCATGCCCCACGCCACCGTCTCTGAGCGAGTGATTCGAGCTGGTGAACCCATTGTGATGGACCTGGGAGCAGTAATTGACGGCTATCACTCTGATCTGACCCGCACCTTATGTGTGGGCCGGCCGGATGATAAGCTCAGGGAAGTCTACGGCGTTGTCCTGGAGGCTCAATTGGCAGCCGAGCAGAGCATCAGGCCCGGAATGGAGGGCAATCAGGCTGACAGCATAGCTCGTAAAGTCATTGAGGAAGCAGGCTATGGTGAGAACTACGGCCACGGATTGGGCCACGGCGTGGGGCTGGCTGTACACGAGAAGCCCGGGGTTGGATATCTATCCGAAGACGTCTTAGGGCCGGGTATGGTTTTCACCGTCGAGCCGGGCATCTACTTGCCGGGCTGGGGAGGCGTGCGCATAGAGGACATCGCCGTCATGAGGGAGGATGGGGTAGAGGTGCTCACCCAGGCCCGTAAGGAACTTCTTGCACTGAGCTTAGCCGAAGTGTATGGGTAGTTCCGTGCTTGTCGAAAATGAAGAATTGTGATAAAATGTATCATCGGAATGTGAAATCGCTGCAGCACACTGGAGGATGATTGATTCCTCCTGCTAAAGAGAAAGGTGAGGAGGGGAAGAAATGAACGCGATGATGGAACGCATAGGACAAAAGGCCCTCACTGAGTTCTTGATAGGCCTCCTCGTTGGACTGATCATTGGGCTGATCATCGGCCTGCCCATCTTGGGCTGGTATGTGTTTCCGGTCCAATGGTATGATTCCGATCCCTTCGACCTACGTCAGGAGTACAAGGAGGCCTACGTCAGTATGCTGGCCGATTCCTACACCCTGAATACCAATGTGGCGCTGGCCAGGCAGCGGGTTGCGGGTTGGGACCCGGAGGATCTGGGACAGGTTATTGGCCAGCTCAAAGCCAAAGCCGGCGATGGCGCGCAGGTTCAACGTCTGGACAACCTGGCTGCGGTGTTGGGGGTGCGGCGACAGGTGGCGACTCCTACGCCTACTCCAGAGCCGACGGCGGTCACTGCGCTGGTTCGGCGTCTGGCGCCCATTCTTGGCATTGTCCTGGCGGCAGTCCTGGTGATCGGGGGGGTGATCGTGGGCCTGTCGGTCTTGCGGGAACGCCGCCCGGAGGAGCCCGCAAAGCTCGGTAGGCGGCCTCCTTCGGTGCAGGAAGTAGCCAAACCAGAGGATATTGGACAGCCGCTTGGCCACTTCGTTGCCAGTTATGCGTTGGGCCAGGACAGCTACGATCAGTCTTTCAGCATTGAGTCGCCCACCAGCGAATTTCTGGGGGAGTGTGGCATGGGCGTCTCCGAGATCCTCAGCGCCGGGCCGCCGGCCAATGTCACAGCATTTGAGGTCTGGCTCTTCGATAAGAACGACATTCGTACCATCACCAAGGTGTTGATGAGCCATTATGCTTACCACGACGATGCTTTGCGGGCCAAGCTGGCTCCTAAGGGGGAGGCCGTCTTGGTTGAGCCCGGCAAGGCCATTGTCTTGGAGACGGCCTCCCTGCGGGTTGGTGCCGTGATCAGCGAGATGGGGTACGGCGAAGATACCACGCGTCCCCAGAGCTATTTCACCAGGCTCACGCTGAGTCTGACGCCCAGCCTCAGGGCTCCCTCGAAGGGAGCAGAGGAGCAGGGGAGCAGGGGAGCAAGGGAGAAGGACCTCGCGTAGGTCCCCAGCCATGCGTCTCTCGGAACTGAAGTCTGCGCAACTTTCCGATAGGTTTCAGATAACCAAAGAGGGCATCGGGTTTATGAGATGCTAACCCGATGCCCTCCTTTTCCCTCGCAGGATCACTGTCAACACTCTTCATGTTCCTGCCTCCAACCATTCTCCAGCCCCGCCTCATCGAAAGCGCTCAATGCTTCCTCGTATTCCTCGTCGGTGATCTTGCGACCCAGGACAGAGTGGCCTACGGCCTTATGAGCGGGGAAGTACTGGTCCATCAGGCTGACGTGTACGCGAGGTGATAAGTTCTCGGCCAGCCAACGCAGCACCTTCGGCGTGCCTGCCAGGTCGTCGGGTAGGACCAGGTGGCGGACGATGAGGCCCCGTCGGGCAATGCCTCCGTCGTCCAGAACTAGCTCTTCGCCCACCTGGCGGTACATCTCTTCGAGGGCGGCGCGGTTGGCCTCCACATAGCCCACGAAGCCCGACAGGCGGCGGGCGGTTTCGTCGTCAGCGTACTTGGCGTCGGGCAAGTAGATGTCCACCACACCTTCCAGGAGCTCCAGCGTCTTCACTGCATCGTAACCGCTGGTGTTGTAGACCAGGGGGAGACAGAAGCCCTTCTCGATGGCGTGGGGAAGAGCGGCCAGAATCTGGGGCACGAAGTGGGTCGGGGTGACTAGGTTGATGTTGTGGCAGTTCTTGCGTTGCAGCTCCAGCATCATCTCCGCCAGGCGTTCAACGGACACCTCGTTGCCTACCCCCAGTTGGCTGATGGGATAGTTTTGGCAGAAGAGGCAGCGGCCGGTGCAGCCGGAGAAGAAGATGGTGCCTGAGCCGCGAGTCCCACTGATGGGCGGCTCCTCCCAGGGGTGCACGTTCCAACTAGCCACCTTGGGCTCCACTCCCGACTGACAAAAACCCTGCTTCCCCTGAAGCCGATTCACTCCGCACTCGCGCGGGCAGAGGCGGCAATCCTCCAAGTAAGCATAGGCCCGCTTGATGCGGCGGGCCAGTTCACCATTGCGGTATAAGTTGAGGTAGCCAGGAAGTATCTCTACACTTCTCACGATTGCATCACAAATCCCATCATGGCGAAATCCTCGTCAAAGGCGAAGATTTCGTTGACCTTGGCGTGTCTCGCTAATACGAAGCTGGTGCAGTCGGCGAAGGAGAAAAGTTGATCGTTGTACCTCTCGAAGATCTCCCAGGCGGCGTCGGCCATAGCTCTGTTTACCCACAGGATTTCTAGAGTCCGCAGTTTTTCTGCTGAGGTTACCATTTGATGAAACCGGACCGCGTAGCTATGGCTGACATGATACCGGAGCCAGGTATAGGTCTCAGCCAGAACATCGTTGGAGGTCAGAAAGCGGGTTTTCTCCTTGAGTCGCTGGAGGTAATAAGATTTGGCCTCGGAGTGATACTTATCCGAGTCATCTGCGATGGCAATCCACGCGCTGGTATCAACAAATATCCTCAAGGCCGATTTGCTCCGTAGAGGTAATAGTCATGGTTTTCAGCCCCATCTCCGAGGCCGCTGGAACACATGCCGATGATTTGGTACAAGGGGTGATCCTTTAACTCCTCTTCGTTGAGTCCTTTTTCCTCTACTTCCGTAATCGCTCTTACCTTCCTCTTTCCAGCCGCAAGATATTCCACCAGCGCTTCTCGAACCACTGTAGCCATGGATTTTTTCCGCTCGTAGGATACCCTTCGTACCTCTTCATAGAGATCTTCTGGCAAGTAAACCTGTGTCCTTTTCATCGTCTTATACCTCCTGGTATACATTATACTGTAATAATGCCATGATGTCAAACTTGCACTGAGCTTAGTCGAAGTGTCCGACTTCTGCTAACGCCCCAGCTTTCTCACTCTCTCCCACTCAGGCACGTCTTCTTCCATCTCCGCCAGTTCCCGGCGTAGGTCGAAGATTTGGTCGCGGAGGAAGGCCGCCTTCTCGAACTCCAGCGCCTGGGCAGCAGCCTTCATCTGTTTCTCTAGTTCCTTGATCAAGCGAGCCAGCTCGTGCTTGGGTATCGCTGCAGGCACCCGGTACTCGGCTCGCTCCTCGGCTACGGCCCGCACCCGGTCGGTCAGGTCGCGCACTTCTTTGACGATGCTCCTGGGCTCGATGTCGTGCTCTTCGTTGTAAGCCGCCTGGATGCTGCGCCGACGGTTGGTTTCATCAATGGCTCGCTTCATCGAATCGGTGAGCCCGTCGGCATACATGATCACCTGGCCGTTGATGTGACGGGCCGCCCGGCCGATGGTCTGGATGAGGGCCTGGTCACTTCTCAAGAAGCCCTCCTTGTCGGCATCTAGGATCGCTACCAGGGAAACCTCGGGCAGATCCAATCCCTCTCTTAATAGATTTATCCCTACCACCACGTCATAGACGCCCAGGCGCAGGTCTCGCAGTATCTCCACTCGCTCGATGGTCTGGATCTCCGAGTGCAGGTAGTGGACTTTGATCCCCATCTCGGCCAGGTAATCGGCCAGATCCTCAGCCATGCGCTTGGTGAGGGTGGTCACCAGCGCCCGCTCGCCCTGCTGTACTCGTTGGTCAATCTGATGGATCAGGTCGTCTATCTGCCCCTTGACCGGCTTGACTGTGACCTCCGGATCCACCAGGCCGGTGGGGCGGATGATTTGCTCCACCACCTGGATCGAGTGCTCCAGCTCGTAGGGCCCAGGCGTGGCCGAGGTGTAGATGATCTGGTTGGCCCGCTTTTCGAACTCCTCGAAGCTCAGGGGACGATTGTCCAGGGCGCTGGGCAGCCGGAAGCCATAATCCACCAGGGTCTTTTTGCGGGACATGTCGCCGTGGTACATTCCCCGCACCTGGGGGATGGTCATGTGAGACTCGTCAATGAAGAGCAGAAAATCGTCAGGGAAGTAGTCGAGGAGGGTCCAGGGTGGGCTGCCGGGCGGGCGCTGGGAGAGGTGGCGGGAGTAGTTCTCGATGCCCGCGCAATAGCCGACCTCGCGCAGCATCTCCAGGTCGTATTTGGTGCGCTGCTCCAGACGCTGGGCCTCCAGGAGCTTCCCTTGGACCTGGAGTTCCGCCAGGCGCTCCCGCAGTTCTATCTCAATGTCCCCCAGGGCCAGAGTTAGCTTTTCCTGGGGGGTGATGAAGTGCTTGGCCGGGTAGATGGCGATGGCTTGGTGCTCGGTCAGTACCTCCCCGGTCAGGGGCTCGATCTCGGTGATGCGGTCTATCTCATCGCCCCAGAACTCTATCCGGTAGGCCAGGTCGCTGTAGGCGGGAAAGACCTCCAGGGTGTCACCTCGTACGCGGAACCGGCCACGGGCGAGGTCCAGGTCGTTGCGTTCGTAGTGGATGTCCACCAGATGGCGCAGCACCTTGTCCCGCCTGCGGGATTCCCCCCGGTGTAGGCTGACCACTACTTTGCCGTACTCTTCGGGGTCACCGATGCCGTAGATGCAGGAGACCGAGGCCACGATAACCACGTCGCGGCGGGAGAAGAGGGACGAGGTAGTTGCCAGCCGCAGGCGGTCAATCTCGTCGTTGATGGAGGCGTCCTTTTCGATGTAGAGGTCGTGCTGGGGCACGTAGGCTTCGGGCTGGTAGTAGTCGTAATAGCTGACGAAGTACTCCACGGCGTTGTGGGGGAAGAACTCACGGAACTCGCTGTAGAGCTGGGCGGCGAGGGTTTTGTTATGAGCGAGGACGAGGGTTGAACGCTGCACTCGCTCGATGACCTGAGCCATGACGTAGGTCTTGCCTGTGGCCGTAGCCCCCAGCAGAGTCTGGTGCTTGTAACCCTGGTGGATCCCCTGCACCAGCTTCTCGATGGCTGTGGGCTGGTCGCCGGTGGGTTGAAAATCGGAAACGAGTTTGAATCTTGCACTGAGCCCAGCCGAAGTGTCTGGCATCTCTTATCCTCTCCAAACCCTTGCACTGAGCCCAGCCGAAGTGAGGGGCAAAAAGATGTCCCAACACGGCTCGATGCATGACTCGACCTGGGTCTCCTCCATCACCACGTCGGGTGTGTCCCAGCCCTTGTCGTCCATCACCGCCTGGAAGAGACGCCGGAAACGCAGTTGGACGATGACTGTCATTGGATCGCTGGCAGACGACGTGTCGAAAGTGTAGACCGACGTGTCGCTGCCCATGGCCGGGATGCGGTTGTCGCTGACGATGGCGGTCGGCTTCCAGTAGCTCACCACCGGCGACTCGCCGGTCTCCTCGTCACGGAGCACTTTGGCATAAGCCTTGCCCGGCCGCCCGGCCTGCGCGCCACCCCAGTCGGGTACAGTGGGGCCGCTTTTCTGGGACAGGGTTTGCCCTAGCCCATCCGTGGCTGTGATCACCAGGAGCAGGTGCCGCCCCGGATGGTCGGTGGGCACGTGGTGGCCAGCGCCGGTGTTGGTGATGGTCACTGTCACCTGCAGGGAGCCCATCACGTGTTGGGCGGAGACGGCTATGCTCACTGTGTTCTGCAACAGGTCCACATCCGAGGCGCCGGGCTGCAGGTGGGAAGAAATTAGGGCCGGATCACGAATCAGCCCGCCCTTCTCCGGGAAGGCGAAATAATCCACGCCAGTGGGGGCCATGTGGCAGGCCTGACATTCGATGCCCTGGGAAGGATAGGGGCTTTCCAGCCACTCTTTGAAGGACTGGTAGATCGGCGTACCCCAGAAGCTGAACTGATGGCATGGAGCGCAGAACCGGCTCTTCTTCTCCAGCTTCAGATACGTGACCCGGCGGGTGACGTCGTCGAAGGTGCCGAACCAGAGTACATGGCCTGGTGGCGAGCGGTAGAGACGCATGGACAGTACTCCCGGCCTGTCGTCATAAGGCAGCCCTGTGGCTGGGTCCAGGTAGACGTCCCCCACCTTGTGGCAGAATTCGCAAGAGGAGCCCTCCGTCTCCACCCCCGACAACTCGTTCATATCGGCGGAGATGGTGCCGGTGATGGTGGTAGTGCCGGTGAAGGGAGTGGTGATGCCAGCGATGGCGGCGATGGGAGCATGGCAGGCCGCGCAGTTGCCAGCGGTGCCGGGAAAGTCCAGCTTGTAGCCGGGGGTGACGGTGATCGTGCCGGTGCTTGCACTGAGCTTAGCCGAAGTGACGTCGGTGCCGTTGTACACGGAGAAGAAGCGCGGGTTGGTGGCAGAGTTGGCGTGGGCGTCTGCCCGCCACTGGGGATGAGCGACCATGCAATGCATGCAACTCATGGTGTGGTCAGGGTCGCTAGATGAGAACCACTCATAGTCGGGGTTGTCGGTGGTGTAATGGGGTTTGAGGCTGATGATTACCCCGCTTTCTGGTGGCGAGACCCTGGCCCAGCCTATGAGATACCCTTCATGCCAGGCGGTGATAACAACCTGGATTCCCTCGCGCAGCCCACCCAGGCTGAAGGAGCCGTCTGCGGCGCTGGTAGTGGCGTTGCTGGTGGCCTGCTGGCGCACTACGGCCCCCGCCACCGGCCCGCCATCCAGTTCCATCACTATACCGCTGACAGCAGCCGTTTCCTGCATCGTGACCGACTGGGCCAGCAAGAGCCACACGAGAGCAACCATCATCAGACTGAGGGTTACTGACCAGACCACGCGTTTGTTCATTTCTTAACTTCTCCTCCCCCATTATATCCCACCCATTCGCTTTTGTCCAATTTGACAAGCCGGCACGCAAACCAAAAGGTTCTGGCGAACCATTTGCCAGAACCTTCTGCCTCGACAGACCTGACAGGTTTCAAAAACCTGTCAGGTCTGCGCGCTTCTGCGCCTCCTGACCAGCACAACCGTGAGAGCGGCTAGCGTAGCCAGTGCCGCCAGCCCCAGCCACGGGGCCAGTAGCTCCACTTTACTCACCGGCATGATGTAGCCGCCAACAGGCACTGGCGCTGGACAGTCAGGATCACGGCGGTCCACCAACCTGTCGCAATCGTTGTCAATGCCATCGTCGCAGACCTCTGTGGCACCGGGGTTGATGGCGGGGTTGGCGTCGTCACAGTCAAACCCAATACAATCTAGCCCAACGCCGTAGCCATCGCTATCTACGTCAGTGCACGGGTCGCAGGCGTCGCCCACCCCGTCGCCGTCGCTGTCTTTCTGGTCGGGGTTGTGGTTGTTGGGGCAGTTGTCGACGTCACCACAGACTTCATCCCTGTCGGCATCATTGTCAGGATCGTTAGGGCAGGCGTCGCAGACGTCGCCCACCCCGTCGACGTCGGCATCTTCCTGGTTGGGGTTGTAATCGTTGGGGCAGTTGTCGGGCCCGCAAGTCTGGTCGGCAATGGTCTCGCCTGGAGGCGCTGTCGACAACGGCACATCGTGGAAGCCGTCTCCATCGAAGTCAATACACGGGTCGCAGGCGTTCCCCAGGCCATCGCTGTCGGTGTCTTGCTGGGAGGGGTTGGCGTCATGGGGACAGTTATCGCAGACGTTGCCTATGTCATCGCTGTCGCCATCTTCTTGGCCGGGGTTGGCGTTGTTGGGGCAGTTGTCGCAGGCATCGCCCACCCCGTCCCGGTCGACATCTTCCTGGTTGGGGTTGG
>CAYUPJ010000020.1:0-33682 GCA_964446635.1 uncultured Anaerolineae bacterium | reverse complement strand
CAGCTATCTCTTGGGGAGACCACAACGACCTTGTCCCAAACTTGATACGCTCTGCGTTGCCTCATTGACTTTGAATCCAGGATGTGATAAAATACCACCAGGCTCCAGCGACCCCTTTTACCCCCTTTCTGCGACTAATATTATGAGAAAAACGATGGCAGGTCAGCCTGCCGACGAGATGTTGGTTGACCAGGTACAGAGTGGAGAATGGGAGGCGTTTGAGGTGTTGTATCAACGCTACCTCCCGCGCGTCTACAATCGCCTCCGCGCCCTGATTCCGCAAGAGGACGTGGAGGATATGACCCAGGAGGTCTTCCTGGCCGTGGTTCGCTCCTTGGACAGCTTCGAGAGGGATTCCACCTTCTCTACCTGGCTGTATGCCATCACGAACCACAAGGTCAACGATTACTATCGGCACAAGGGAAAGCGTAAGGAAGTGGAGCGCTCACTCGGTAACTGTGAGGCCCGCGTGCTATCCAGGGACCCATGGCCCAGCGAGGAGGACAGAACACTGGTGAGGCAGGTTCTCGTCTGCCTGCCGGAACGGTATCGAGAGGTACTGCTCCTTCGCTTCGCCGAAGGGCTCCCTTTCCAAGACATGGCACAAGTCCTGGATCTATCTCTGGAAGCGACGAAATCCCTGTACCGACGAGCTATCGCCGCAGGCCACAAAGAGCTCGTCGGTAACGATGAGGTGTAGTTCGTGAGTGAGAGAGTGACCGAGCTACTGATCGAGTACACAGATGCTCTGTGCGCGGGGGAGCCCGTACCCGAAGCGCTTGAACCAGACTTGGCGGATGAGGTGAGGCCGTTGTTGGAGACCGTAGAGCTGTTGCATGGCGTTTTGCGAGAAGCTCCCGTCCCGGCGGAGTTTGCCCAGCGGCTGGAGGGCCGGCTGGCCGCCGAATGGAAGGCGATGCAGAAAAAGCCTGCCCACATTCCCCAGGTCCTCCGCCACGCCTTCGAACAACTCATCAGCCGGGCCCTCAGCGACGAAGGATTCAGAACCCAGCTCATAGAGGACCCTGAGAGAGCAGCCCTGAGGATGGGACTGAAGCTGACCCCCTACGAACTAGCGGCGCTGAAAACCCTGGATCAAAACCAGCTCGCTTCCCTAATCGAGGAGCTGGATGAGAGAGTGTCGAAGACGGGAGTTGGCATGGCGGATTTATCAAGTTTAGTGAATGTCCTGGACCGATAGCAGTAAAACGTGAAACGTCAAGCGTCAAACGTCAAATGTGAGGCAAACAGATGATAGAATGGCTGGAGGAAAGTAGAGAATCCACTGAAAGTGTGGAACCCACCTCTCTATGGGAGAAGCTGGAGGAGAGAGTCGAAGAGGCCCCAGGCGAAGCCGCGCTCAATCTGTGGGAGGTCCTGGGCGCTAAGGTGGACTTCGCCAAATACAAGCCCAAGCGGATCAACAACTACGAGTTGACCGAGGGCAAAACAGCCCAGGGCCAGATCTATTACATGCTCAAGAACCCCGCTGCTGGAACCTACCTGCAGTTGGGGGAACAGGAGCTCTTCCTCTGGAACATGATGGATGGCGAACACTCCGTCAGGGATATGTCCATTGCCTTCTTGTTGAAGTATGGAGCCCTGCCCATCGAGCTGATCATCAACATGCTGGCCACTTTGCAGAACAAATCCTTCCTGGAGAAGAAACCCGTCAACCTCTATCAGAAGACGGTCCAGACACTATCGAGGCGTGCCCTGCAAAGCAAGGGCGCGGCATATTTGACCATCTTGAAGGTCGTTGGATTCGTCCTCAAAGCCTTCTTCTGGATGTTGGGAGGTAACATCGTTACCCTGCGGAACATTGATCAGCCGGTGAGCACTTTCTACCGTCGAGGGGGCAGGCTGTTGTTTAGTCGCATGGCCCGATATGCTTATACCTTGCTCGTCATCCTGGGAATCGCCGCCCTCTTCATAAGACCAGGCTCACAGGGTAGTGCGGTCATAGGAACCTTGACCGTAGCTCTTATCTATCTAGGTTTAATAGTGACTATCTTGATTCACGAGGGAGCCCACGCCTTGACCTGCAAACACTACGGGCGGGAGGTCAAAGAAGGAGGGCTTCTGTTTTACTTAGGGACGCTGGCTGCCTTCGTTGATACCACCGACGTATGGATGGAGCCAGATCGCAAGCATCGCATGGCTGTTTCCTGGGCCGGCCCCTATTCCAACCTCATCTTAGGAGCCTTATGCTCTCTAGGCATCCTCATTTCTCCCTGGCCTCAGGTGGACATAGTGCTAACCAGTTTGGCTACAGTGAACTTTATCCTCGTCTTCACGAATCTCAATCCCCTCCTGGAGTGGGATGGCTACTACATGCTGATGGACTATCTGGAGATCCCCTGCCTGCGCAAGCGGTCCCTGGGTTTCGTGCGGAAAGAACTGTGGGGCAAATTGAAGGCCAGGGCCAGCTTCAATCGGGAGGAAAAGGTCTTCGCCGTCTTCGGGATACTGGCCGGGTTGTGGACTGCTGTAGTAGTAGTGCTGTTCGTCATATTCCTGCCGCAGCGGCTCATCGGCTGGGTGAATTCGATCTCAAGGTGGATGAGCAAGATCATATCGCGTTTGTGAGAGGACACAATAACCAAAGAAAGGAGGCATAAAGATGGCTGAGATCACCACAGGGCAACTGAAGGTTCTGGAGAAGCTGATCGGCGATGAGGAATTCCGAACCAGCTTCTTCGCGGACGCGGGGGCGGCGCTGACCAGGGCGGGCCTGGAGCTCAGCGAGGGAGAGCTGGCTGCGCTCAAGAAGATCGATCAGGCAGCTATCGAGGGCTTTCTGTCCGACATGGAGGAGCGTCTCTCCAAGGGCTACATCAGCTCCCCCACACAGATGGCTTCTGCCGTGGTGTCGGCACTGTCAGAATTTATCATTGTCTAAACGGAGCCTCGCCGAAGGGCCCTTGTTGAATGCCCTCGAGCTTAAAGGTTCGATAAAAAACCAAAGAAAGGAGGTGAGAGGAAATGGCCGAGCTTTCAGAGAAGCAGTTGAAGGTCCTGGAAAAGC
Source organism: uncultured Anaerolineae bacterium (assembly GCA_964446635.1). Lineage (GTDB taxonomy): Bacteria > Chloroflexota > Anaerolineae > VGOG01 > VGOG01 > CAYUPJ01. The sequence continues at coordinate 30,654 of CAYUPJ010000020.1, read as the reverse complement.
TAATTGGTGACGCGGAGTTCCGCACCAGCTTCTTCGAAGACCCAGATGCCGCTGTCGCCAAGGCGGGCATCGAGCTCAACGAGGCAGAGCTGGCCGGGCTGAAAGGGTTAGACCTTGCTCGCTTGAACTATGCACTGGCTGACCTCGACGCGCGGCTTTCCAAGACCGCTGCAACGGTGGTCACGGGCGCGACATCGGGCGTGGCATCTGCCGTAACCAGTTTGCTAGCCTCCCTTTTCGGGTCAACAGTGTAGCTCGAGGCGGTGCAGGAAAGCAGTGCCCATGCCAGTCGGAGGAGAACTCTCTGGTCACAGCCGTGAAGCTAGCCGGCGCGAGTGTGGGGATGGTCGCTATGGCCATCCCTACATTCCTTTTACTCAACCCTGTAGGAGAACCCAATGGAATACTCTGAGCTTACTCTGGATAATGGCTTGCATGTGGTGTGCATAGAACGGTCAGGAACGCCAACGGTAGCTACCAAGGTGCTGGTCAAGTTCGGCAGCCGCCACGATGGGGAAAAGCACGGCCTGGCCCACGCCCTGGAGCACATGTTCTTCAAAGGCACCGAGGGCCGTACCACCCAGCAGATTTACCACGCCGTGGAAGAGGTCGGAGGCCAAATTGATGCCCAAACCACCAAGGAGTACACGGCCTTCAGCGTCGTTACCCAAGACCAGTTTCACAAGAGGGGATTAGAAGTCCTGGCTGACATCGTGCGCCATCCTCGCCTGGATGAGATGGACTTTCTGAAAGAGAAACTGGTCATCCTGGAAGAGATGCGGCGCCGCGCCGACGAGCGCCAGGCCATCTGGGATTTCTACGCCGCGGCCCTGTGGCAGGCCCATCCCTTGAAAGACCGCGTGCTGGGCTACAAAGAAGACCTCCTCCAGATATCCGTGGAGGACCTGCGCCAGCATCACACCACCTTTTTCGTGCCTCCCAACACCGTCATCGCCATAGCCGGAAACGTGACACTGGATGATGCCCTGGCTGTCATCGTCGAATTCTTCGGCGCTTGGGATGGCGAGTTGCCCTCCTTTCCCCCGGTTCATCCTGAGCCTCCTTTGACCGACAAGCGAGAGGTCTGGATTGAGCGAGACGTGAGTCAGGTTCACCTCCTCCTGGGCTGGCCAGCGGTGGATATGACCCACCCAGACCGTCACCCCCTGAAGGTCATCGGCCGCCTCTTGGGCGTAGGAGGCAGCTCCCGTCTCTACCAGAGGCTGCGGGAAGAGCAACAATTGGTCTACACCGTGGCCACGGCCACTGCCACCTACGAGGACATCGGCCACTTCGCCATCTACACCGCCTGCGATCCGGCTAAGGTAGACGCCGTTTGCACTGCTATCCTCGAGGAGATGGCACGCTTAAGGGAACAGCCCGTTGGTGACGAGGAGCTTGGTCGTGTCAAAACCAGCTACGAAGGCTCGCTGGCAGTCAACTTCGAGACCAACCTGCAGGTAGCCAGCATCCACGGCGTGGAGGCCCTGCTGGACCGCATCGAGCCCTTTGAGGAAGCCGTTCGTCAGATCAATGCTGTGACCCAGGAGGACATCCTCCGCGTAGCCCAGCAATACTTCGACCTGGAACGCTACGTCAGCGTGGCCATGGGCCCCAAACCGACCAGCGTTTAGAGCGATGTTTCTGTGTCACAAGGCGCAACGTAACCCCAGCGCGATGCTGGGACTCAAACTCACAGAGAAGGCAAAATGCAAGGTCCAACATTATTGGGTGTACTACACTTTCTAGTCGAGCTGTTTGTTTTACTGGTGGCCTTTGGCCTGGCGTACCGCTATTGGCAGGGCTACAGCCGGCGCCGCCAGAAGGGGTGGCTCAAAGCAGGCTTAGGGTTCGCGGCCATCGGAGTGAGCGGCGTCATTCACTCCTTCACCCTGACCGGTGACGTGTACGTCTGGACGGTGTTTGTGGGCCGAATCCTGGGCTACGCCCTGATCCTGTGGAGCCTGTGGGACCAGCGCCGTGAGGTGGAGTTGACAATGGCGTCCGTTTCCATCGCGACCCTGCAGCGACCGTTGTACGTGGTGACAGCCCTGGTAGCTCTTGGGGCGACCTATCTGGCCTATCAGCGTTACCAGGCGACCCAGAAGCGCGGCGACCGGACCTACGCTCTCGCCTTCGCCGCCCTGCTGATCAGTGAGATCCTGTTTGTGCTAAACAGCCCGGGCACCTACAGCCTATGGTGGCAACTGGCCCACCTCATGAAGCTCATCGGGTTTGTAGGGCTTGGGGTCTATCTGGTGAAGGAAATGGAGCCCACGGCGACGACCGCCTGATGCCTGGCCCAAGTGTTGGGAATGAGCCAGTGTTCTCGGACATCGGAGAGCACGTCACGCGCGACCCGGTTGGCAGAGGATCAAGGGAACTTGCTGGCTCTATTGATGAGGAACTGGAGGGCTACATTGGGTGGCAAGCTTGCCACCTACACCGAACATATTGTACGAGGAGGAACCCATGAGATACCGTTTGCTTCTTTCGACGTTCTGTCTCCTGGCGCTGGTCGCCGCCTGCGGCCGGAGTGCCGGCCAGAAGCAAGTGTACACCATCGGCGGCTTCCAGATGATGCCCCATCCGTCGCTTGACGCGGCGCGGGATGGATTCGTCCAGGCTCTGGCTGATGCTGGCTACAAAGAGGGTGAGAACGTCCGCTTCAACTTTCAGAACGCTCAGGGTGAGATGTCCAACATCCATCTCATCGCCCAGAAGTTCGTAGCCGACAAGGTGGACATGATCCTTGCCATCGGCACCCCACTATTGGAGGCCGCAGTGCGGGAAGCACCGGAGACGATGCCGGTGGTCTTCACTGCAGTCTCGGATCCCTGGGGAGCCGGCGCTGGCACCAGCCTGACGGAGCACCTGCCGAACGTGACAGGCGTTCTGGACACCGGCCCGGCGGATGCCGAGGTCGTGTTGATTAAGGAAGTCCTGCCCGATGCCCAACGAGTGGGTCTGATCTATAATGTGGGCGAAGCCAACTCCCGTTACGAGGCCGGGCTGTTCAAAGAAGCAGCGGTCAGAGAAGGGCTGGAGGTAGTCGAGCAGACTGTGGCCGGTCCGGCCGAGGTTCTGCAAGCAGCACAGGTGCTAGCCGGCCAGGACATCCGGGCCTTTGGCAAGGTGGGAGACTACGCGACTACCAGCGCCCTGGAGTCCCTCATCAAGGTCGGCGAGGAAGAGGATATTCCCATCTTCTCGACTATTCTGGCGGACATGGAGCAGGGCGTCCTGGGCGCTACTGGTTGGGACTACTTCGACGAAGGCTACGCCGCCGGGCGGCTGGCGGTCCGGGTGATGAAAGGCGAGTCCCCAGCCGATATCCCCTTCCAACTACCGGATAGGAAGCAGCTGTGGCTAAACTTACAAGCAGCAGAGGCTTACGGGGTGGTAGTACCTGAAGAGGTGGTGACCCGGGCTGACAAGGTGGCTCGCTAGACTGACAGGGCCATGGCCTCTCGGCCTGAGCACAAAGTGAGCGCCGGCTGAGTAGTAGACTCATACGGGGAGGCTATAACATGAGCTATCCTATTTCTACTTCATTGCCCAGATTATCCCGGCGAGAATTTCTCAAGCTGGCCGGGCTGTCGGTATCAGCAATGGCACTGTTTAATGGTTGCACGGGGCAGCCAGAATCGTCAATGGATCAAGATGTGAGCCTGGATGTCAAAATCGGACAACTGCTGATGGTCGGGTTCCGGGGATTCAAGGTGAGCGAGGACCATCCCATTGTACACGACATTCGTGATCGTCACCTGGGCGGCGTTGTTTTATTCGACTACGACGTTCCGACCAAAACGGCGGTGCGCAACATCGAATCGCCCGCACAAGTGAAAGCGCTGGTCGAGGCATTGCAGTCGTTTTCGGACACACCTCTGCTGGTGGCCGTTGACCACGAAGGAGGCATTATCACCCGATTGAAGGAGGCATTATCACCCGATTGAAGGAGAAGTACGGTTTCCCACCCACTTTATCGCACCAGTACCTGGGGGAGGTCAATAACCTTCGCTTCACCCATCAAGAAGCCTCCAAAATGGCCCAAACGCTGGCCGACCTGGGTATCAATCTCAACCTGGCCCCGGTGGTAGATGTCAACACCAATCCCGACAATCCCATTATCGCCAAATACGAGCGCAGTTTTTCGTCCGATCCTGAGATCGTGATCGAGCACGCCCTGGAGTTTATCAAGGCCCACCACGAACAGGGTGTGCTCTGCACCCTCAAGCATTTCCCTGGTCACGGCAGCTCCACGGGCGACTCGCACCTGGGAGTGGTTGACGTCACCGACACCTGGTCGCGCATCGAGCTGGAGCCTTATGCCAACATCATCAAGGCAGAGGAGGCCGATGCGATTATGACGGCGCACGTATTCAACGCTAACCTGGATGCCGAATACCCGGCCACTCTCTCCAGGCCCACCATCACCGGCATCCTACGAGAAGAGCTGGGCTACGATGGCGTGGTGATTTCCGACGACATGCAGATGGGAGCGATCGCCGATCATTACGGGTTTGAGACTGCAATCCAGAAGAGCATCGAGGCTGGGGTTGACATCATCGCCATCGCCAACAACTCGGTGTATGAGGAAGACATTGCCGCTCGTACCGTTGCTCTCGTTAAGCAGTTGGTACAAGATGGCAAAATCAGCGAAAGGCGCATCAACGAATCCTACCAAAGAATTCGGCGACTCAAGAGCAAGCTTTAGAGGAGGCAACCACATGATGAAAACATACAAGTCCCGGGATATCACTGGTGAGATCGAGGCTCCCCTACGTCATTGGCGCATCCAGATCCTCAATTGGATGCTGGCTTTAGGCTGCCTGGCCGGGCTGCCGGCCATAGGCCTGGTTGTCTATGATTTCATTCGATCCCCGCAAGACTGGTCAGTCATGGTCCTCGTGGGGCTGTACCTGGTCCTGGTAGGCCTGGCCGTTCTTCGCCGCCTCGATTCACGTATACGCGCCTGGGGCGTGCTCCTGGTGTTCTATGCGCTCGGCGTCATCAGTTTCGGGCGAGGCGGCCTGGTCGGCGTAGGGCGCCAGTATTTGCTTGTGCTGCCGGTCATCGCCATCATCCTGGTCGGCCTCCGTTCGGGCCTGCTGATGACCATCGTGAGCCTGTTGACCATGGCCGTCTTTGCCGTGCTGGCTCAGGGCGGGATACTCGCCGCCTGGATCACAGAAAAGAACAATCCCTTGACTTTGTATGCCTGGGTCTCGGAAGAGACCTATACGGCGGTGCTCATGGTCTTGCTTGTGGCGCTGTTGAGCCTCTTTCACCGCTTCCAGGTGAAAACACTTGAGGGTCAGCACCGAGCAGCAAGCGAGTTGGAGCAGCGCGTCGCCGAGCGCACGGCGCAACTCCAAGCGTCGAACGCGGCATTGGAACAGCGCAAGGCGGAACTGGAAATCGTCAATGAAGTGGGACAAGTACTGGCCACGGAGTTGGATTTCCAGACGGTTATTGATTTGATCGGCGACAAGCTCCACGAGATTTTCCACGCGCGCGATCTGACGATCCGCCTCTATGATGCTCAGACCAACTTGCTCCATTGGCCGTACGCCATTGACGGCGGCCAGCGCATAGATGTCGAACCGATACCCTTAGGTCCAGGTTTTACCGCGCATATCATTAGCACACGCCAGCCGCTAGTCGTGAATCAAGACATGGAAAAGCGAACGGGGGAATTGAGCAGTTTTGTGATTCCGGGCACTACGCAGAACCAGTCCTTCCTCGGTGTGCCGATCCTGGCAGGGGATCAGGTCATCGGCGTGATTACGCTCGAAGACCCGCACGAGAATGCGTACCCCGAATCGAGCGTGAGGCTGTTGACCACCTTCGCGGCCAATCTCGGCGTTTCGCTTCAGAACGCGCGCCTCTTTGACGAAACCAAACGCCTGCTGGCCGAGACCGAGCAGCGCGCGCGGGAACTCACCATCATCAACGATGTGGGGCAAACGCTGGCATCCAAGCTGGAGATGCAGACGATTTACGATCTCGTCGGCGACAAGCTGCGCGACATTTTCGACGCGCAGGTGGTGTCGCTCATGACCCACGACCGCGCCGCCAATCTCGTCCACTATCGCTACCTCATCGAAAAAGGGGAACGGCAGTTTGTCCCCCCGAGTGCGCCCGCCGGATTCTCGGGTCACATACTCAAGACATGTGAGCCACTGCTGCTGAACCAGGTCACCGACGAGCTGCGCGCACGTTACGGCAGCACAGTCCTTGCAGGTAGCTCGGTCAAATCGTGGCTCGGCGTCCCGCTCATTCGGAGCGACCAGGCCTTTGGCGTTATCATGCTCCAGAATGTGGACCGCGAGAACGCCTTTAGCGAATCGGACGTGCGCTTGCTCAAAACCCTCTCGCTGAACGTGAGCGTGGCGCTGGAGAATGCGCGGCTGTTCGACGAAGAACGCGAGCGCGCGGCGGAACTTTCTACGGCAGTTGCGCAACTTCAAGAGGAAATCGCGGAACGCAAGCGGATGGAAGAAGCCGTCCGGGAATCGGAACGGAGATTGGCGGATATTATCAACTTCATGCCTGACTCGGTGTTGGTGATTGACCACGAGGGTAAGGTTATCGCTTGGAACCGGGCGATTGAAGAGATGACGGGGACGAAAGCCCAAGAGATGCTAGGCCAGGGCAATTACGAGTACGCGCTGCCTTTTTATGGAGAGCGAAGACCCATTCTCATTGATTTGGTCACCGTGCCCCAGAAAGAACTGGAACAGAAATATGCGCAGATCAGGATGGAGGGCCAGGTCCTGGTCGGCGAAACGTATGTGCCGCATCTAAAGGGCGGCGGAGTCTACCTGTTAGGCACCGCCTCCGCCCTGCACGATTCCAAAGGCAATATCGTCGGAGCGATTGAGGTCATTCGCGATTTCACCGAGCGCAAGCGCATGGAAGAAGACTTGCGCAAAGCGAAAGAAGCCGCCGAAGCGGCGACGCAGGCCAAGAGCGCGTTCCTCGCGACGATGAGCCACGAAATCCGCACGCCCATGAATGCCGTCATCGGTATGACCGGCTTGCTCCTCGATACGCCGCTCACGCTCGAGCAGTGCGAATTCGCCGAGACGATTCGCACCAGCGGCGATGCGCTGCTGACCATCATCAACGACATCCTCGACTTTTCCAAGATCGAAGCGGGGCGCATGGAGCTGGAAAGCCAACCTTTTGACCTACGCGAGTGTGTGGAAAGTGCCGTCGACCTGCTGGCGGCCAAGGCGACGGAGAAGGGTCTGAACCTGGTATGTGTCGTGGAGAGTGGCGCGCCAGCCGCGATTGTCGGCGATGTGACGCGCCTGCGCCAGGTCCTCGTCAACCTGCTCGGCAACGCGCTCAAGTTCACGGAGCAGGGGGAAGTGGTGTTGACGGTGACATGTGACAAGGAACAAGTGACAGGAGAAGGGACAAGTGATAGGGAAACCTTGCCACCTTCTGCCTCCCCCGTCACACTGCACTTTTCGGTCCGCGATACAGGCATCGGCATCCCGCTTGATCGCCAGAGCCACCTGTTCCAATCGTTCAGCCAGGTGGACGCCTCGACGACGCGGCGCTTTGGGGGGACTGGGCTTGGACTTGCCATCAGCAGACGGTTGACCGAATTGATGGGCGGGACGATGTGGGTCGAGAGCGAAGGCGTACCGGGCAAGGGGAGCACCTTCCACTTTACGATCCGGGCAGAGGTGGCCCAGCCGTTGGCGCCGCGCCCCTACCTCCAGAGTATTCAACCCCGGCTGGAAGACAAGCGCGTCCTCATCGTTGATGATAACGCAACCAACCGGCACATCCTCTCGCTCCAAACGCAAGCCTGGGGCATGCTGCCGCGGGACACCGGTTCACCCCGCGAGGCGCTGGCGTGGATTTGTCGCGGCGATCCGTTTGACGTGGCACTGCTCGATTTGCAGATGCCCGAAATGGATGGGATAATGCTTGCGGGAGAGATACGCCGGGTCCGTGAAGCAAGCCAATTGCCAATCGTGATGTTGAGCTCGCTCGGGCAGCGAGAGGCACGTTTGGAAGGAATCGAGCTTGCGGCCTATCTGCTAAAACCGATCAAGCCTTCGCAACTCTACAACGCGCTGGTCGGCATCTTTGGCACCGAGGAAGCAGTCACAGCGGTTGAGGAAACGGCCAAACCTCGCCTCGACGCGGAAATGGGCAAGCGGCATCCTCTCTCCATTTTGCTGGCGGAGGATAACGCGATCAATCAAAAACTCGCCCTCCTCGTGCTCGAGCGCTTGGGTTACCGCGCCGATGTGGCGGCGAACGGAATCGAAGCGCTTCAGGCGTTGCGGCGCCAGCACTATGATGTGGTGCTGATGGATGTCCAGATGCCGGAGATGGATGGGCTGGAAGCGACGCGAGCGATTGGGCGCGAATTTGGCGCGGAGAGGCGACCCCGTATTGTGGCGATGACGGCGAATGTCATGAAAGAAGACCGCGACGAGTGTTTTGCGGCGGGGATGGACGATTTCATCGCCAAGCCCATCCAATTCACCGAACTGATGGCTGCGTTGAACCGATGCCAGGCACGGGCAGTGGCTGAGATGGATGAGCGTCCATCGCCCAGAGCCGAAGCGCCAGCGCCGAAACCGCCGGTGGCAGCCGCGGCGCCAGCTGCGCACGGCGTGGACACGAGCAAGCCCCCCCTCTCTCCCCCCCTGGCAGAGGGGGATGGGGGGGGAGCGGCGGCGAGTGAACCTGCTCCACCTGTCCTCGATCTGGCGGCGCTCAAGCGGCTAAGGGGCGCACTGGGCAAACAGGCGGATGCGATGCTGCCGTCCTTGATTGACAATTTCTTCAAGGATGCTCCCAAACTGATCGCCGATGCACACCGGACATTCGAGCAAGGTCAAGCCGCCGACTTGAGACGGGCGGCACATACGCTCAAGTCAACTAGTGCCACTTTTGGCGCGATGGCTCTTGCCAGCCGGGCGCGCGAATTGGAATACCGTGCCCGGGACGGAGCCCTCGAAGGGGCTGACGAATTGTTGACCGAGATTGAGCGCGAGTACGAAAAAGCGAAAGCAATGCTCGAGGCCCACGGAAAGGAGTTGTGAAATGGCAAAGACCGGCACCATCTTGGTAGTGGACGATGATATGCTCAACCGGGTCGTGCTCTCGACGAACCTGCAAGAGGACGGCTACCTGGTCGAAATGGCGGAGAACGGCAAGCAGGCATTAGAGATGCTCGCCGCCAAGCCCTTCGACGTTGTCTTGCTAGATCTACTGATGCCGGAGATGGACGGCTACCAAGTTTTGGAACAAATGAAAGCCGACAGCACCTGGCGCAACATTCCGGTGATCGTTGTGTCGTCGCTGGAGGAGATGGAGAGCATCCTCCTCTGCATCGAAATGGGCGCTACCGATTATCTGCCCAAACCGTTCGACGCGGCACTGCTGCACGCCCGGATCAACGCCTCGTTAGCCAGCAAGCGACTGCACGATATGGAGTTGGAATACATCGAACAGGTGAACCACGTCACGCGAGCGGCGGCGGCGGTGGAATCAGGGACCTTTGAACTGGAGAGTCTGAACGGGGTCGCCAAGCGTGACGATTCGCTAGGACAGTTAGCCCGCGTGTTCCAGAACATGGCACGCCAAGTCCATGCGCGTGAGGAGCGCTTGAAGCAGCAAGTGCAAGAACTGCGGATCGAGATTGACGAAGTGAAGAAAGCACGCCAGGTCGCCGAGATTACCGAGACGGACTATTTCCGCGACCTTTGCGACAGAGCGCAAAGGTTGCGCCAGCGGAGTTAAACGAATCAGTGATGGGCTTGCCCAAAAAGTCAATAACGAATCCTACCAAAGAATTCGGCGACTCAAGAGCAAGCTTTAGAGGAGGCAACCACATGTCGAAAATCATCTCTATTCACTCCTTCCGTGGTGGCACGGGCAAATCCAACATCGCCGCCAACGTGGCCACCATCATAGCCCAACAGGGCAAGCGCGTGGGCGTCATTGATACCGACATCCAATCCCCCGGCATCCACGTCCTCTTCGGGCTGGACGCAGAGAAGATAGACAAGGCTCTCAATGACTACCTCTGGGGCAAGTGTGCCGTCGAGGAGACGGCCTACGATGTGGGCGCAGGCAAACTTACGGTGATGGGTGGCGGTATTCACCTCATCCCCTCTAGCCTAAAAGCCGGAGAGATTGCCAGAGTGCTCAGAGAAGGCTACGATGTGACCCTGCTCAACGACGGCTTCCGGGAGCTGATTACGCGGCTCGACCTGGACTACCTCTTCATTGACACCCACCCCGGCCTCAATGAGGAGACGCTGCTCTCCATTGCCATCTCTGATGTCTTGGTAATTATCCTCCGCCCCGATCAACAGGACTACCAGGGGACGGCGGTGACGGTGGACGTGGCCCGCAAACTGGATATCCCCAAGATGCTCCTGGTGGTCAATAAGGTCCTCACCTCCTTCGATTTCACCGAAGTGAAGGAGAAAGTGGAGGCAACCTATGGTTGTGAGGTGGCCGGGGTGTTACCCCTTTCAGAGGACATGGTGAGACTGGCCAGCATGGGCATCTTCTACCTGCACTACCCCGAACACCCTTTCACCCAGGGCCTCATCGCCATCGCTAACAGGATTATGGAGACAACGAGTTGACGTGAAGAGAAAAACTCAGAATAGGCAAGAAGCAGGGTCCAAACTGGTCAGACTCTTCTATTCCCCTTTCACCATCAGCAGGAAGATACTGCTGGCTTTCTTGGGGCTATCTCTCACTTCCCTTGTTGTGTTCGGAACTGTTGCCCTCAGCAACATAAGGAGCATGGGACACTATGCCCTGGAAAGAAGCGCGTCTTTGGGGGAAAGTGCAGCCAGCGATGCCACCAATGCCCTGGAAGCTCTTGGAGCGAGAACCATTGAGCAAAAGGCTAAAGACGTCGCCAGGCAATGCGCCATCTTTATGAATGCCCATCCCAACATGACCATTGCCGATTTACAGGCCAGTTCAGAGTTTCAAGAAATCGCCGTCCAACCCGTTGGCGAGACAGGTTATACGAGCTTGTATGAAAAGGAAACTGGAATCATGAGATTTCACCCCAATCCCAGCCTCATTGATTTTGATCTGCACAACTGGAGAGAGAAACTCCCTTCCTGGTGGGAAATATTTGAGCCCAGCCTCGACGGTTCTATTGTTGGCGGCTACTACGATTGGGAAAACGCCGATACAAAAATTCGGCAAAAGTTCATGTATATGGTTCCTGTGGAAGGGACAATGTACATGGTAGCAGCCACGACCTACATTGATGAATTCTCAAAACCTGTGGAAGAGACGAAAAAGAAGATAGCCGCCGCAGCTTCGAGCGCTAACGAGCATATCCATGCCAAAATCAACAGTACTCGCCAGATCTTCATCGGCGTTCTGATCGCCATGATTGTGGCGGTCTCCGGGGTCTCCTTTTTCCTTTCAAAAGCGATCACAAACCCCATCATGGCCCTTACAAGAGCTGCCCAGAGTATAGAACGAGGTGAGCGATTCGAGCCGGAGCGCATCGCCAGCTTGACCAAGACCAGGGACGAATTGGCCCACCTGGCCCGGGTCTTCAGCCGCATGGCCATGGAGGTGCAAGTCCGTGAAGCGCAATTGAAACGGCAGGTAGAGGCACTGCGTATCAAGATTGACGAGGTGAAAAAGGCGAAGCAGGTAGCGGAAATCACCGAGACCGAGTACTTCCAATTCTTGCAACAGCACGCTGCCGAGATGAAAAGGAGAACAAAGTGAGCACGCTCTAAGGAGAAAACCATGACTCTACTCAAACGAACTCTATTGTTGGTCATCTCACTGCTCGTCGTCACGGTTCTGGTCACGGCGGGCGTGGTCGCTGTCTCTGCGCGCCAATCTATCCTGGCACAAGCTGAGATGGACGCCCGGGTCATCACCCAGGAGTTTGCTCGTGCCGTCGGCTTCGGTAGAGAGATCGGACAGGAGTTAGAAGCCATCCTCGCCCAACAGCAAAGCGCCGAAGCCTATCTGACGTCTCTCCTCCCTATGTTGGCGCGAGCGACCGGTATGAGCGAGGCGCAGCTTACAACTCAACTGACCGAAGTCACCGGCTACGCAGCCTTGCAGGACTTTGCGGCGCGACGGTTGGCAGAAGGCGTCTGGCTAGGCCAGTTCATAGACCGATTGCTGAGCGAGAACGTGAGCGCGATTTGGATTGTGAACCGCTCCCTGACTATCGAATTGTTCAGGGCAGTCCCCGAGTGGGAGCAGGACTCCACACTGAAGGCAATGGATCAAGACACACTCCAGGCCGTGATGGCTGCGGAACGCATTAAGACCTACTATGACGGCAGGTTTCTCAAGGTTGCCGCTCCCATCACTGACGCGGAGGGAACCGTGACGGGTGGGACGCTGCTAGCCATTCCCGTAGAGCGCGTAGAGGACGCTCTGAGACAACAATTGCAACTAACGGCACTGGTGGCGATGGTAGTTCTCAGCGTTGGATTGCTGGTGTCGGTCATCCTGGCTCGCCGGGTAACTCAGCCGGTCGCCCACCTGACAGCAGCGGCAGCGGACATCGAAGCCGGCATCTTTGAGGTCGAGAAGTTAGCCCCGGTCGAACAACGCCCGGACGAATTAGGACAGTTAGCGCGCGTCTTCCAGCGCATGGTCCGCCAAGTCTACGCCCGGGAGCAACAACTCAAGCAGCAAGTGGAGGAACTGCGCATCAAGATTGACGAGGTTAAGAAGGCCAGGCAGGTGGCGGAGATTACTGAGACCGAGTACTTCCAGCATTTGCGAGAGCACGCCAGGGAGATAAGAGAAAGGGGAAAAAGGGATTAAGAGAAAAGGAGCATCAATGGCCGGTCTATTTGACAGATTGCAAGAGGAGATCGAAACCCACCAACGTCTGGAAGGCATCACTCCCGCTGATCTGCTGGACCTCTCCCCCGAATTGCGCCGCCTCATCAACACCATCACTCGCCGAGGGGAGATGAGCCTGTCGGAGATCGCACTGGAGTTGGACATGGCCCCGTCTGAAGCGAGCGGGCTGTTGGATAAGCTGGTGGATAAGGGCTACCTCAGCTCCTTCGAGGTAGAGGGAGAGCGGCGCTACAAGGCCTTCTTTGCCCAAAAGCGGGTGCGCAAGGTGCCATTGAACATCTGGGATACTCTGGGTGACAAGTTGGACTAGGAACTAAATAACTGCCATTTGACAATGACCACATAAGACAGTACAATACAGACGAGTATTCAACAGGGAATGTAGCGCATGAAAGACTTCCTAAGCCGGACATTTCGCCTCCATCCAGAAGAGATGGGCCTGGTGCTCACTCTGGGCTTCCTGCTGCTGAGCAATTCTGTGGCCCAGCAAGTGTCTGGAATTGTGGCCATCAGCGGATTCTTGAGTGAGGGCGGGGTCAACCAAATCCTCATCGTCTGGGTGATAGACACGCTGCTGATCATTCTGATGACGGGACTGCAATCCTTGATCGTAGACCGCTTCGATCGCATCACGCTGATGCGCTGGATGACCTTTGGCTTTGCACTGGTGTTCACCACCCTGCGGCTGATGTTCACCTTCCGGGCCCCTGGCTGGCTCAATTACTCTCTCCTCTACCTGGTATCTGAACAACAATGGCTATTCTTCCCTCTGATCTTCTGGATTCTGGCCAATGACATCTTCGACATGGCTCAAACGAAACGCCTCTTTCCGCTCATCGCCAGTTTGGGCTCTGCCGGAAAGTTTTTGGGCATCATCATCGCCCTCCTATCGCCTGGCCTTTTTAGCCGGTTGGCCATCAGGTCCGAAGAGGTGTTGACCCTCAACGTGTTGATTTATATGCTGGCCTATCTCCTCATCCTGGCGGGGCTGCGCGAAGTCAAAGTACGGCAGATAAGGCAAAAGCGCGAGACAGTGCGCGAGACGTTGACCGAAGGCTGGGCCTTTGTGCGCGAAGTGCCCTCTTTCCGCTACTTGACGCTATCCATATTAGCTTTGATTGTGTGCGACACCATCATCGAGTTCCGCTTCCTGGTTGTCTCCGACCAGATTTTTACCGATCCCAGCAGTTACCAGACTTTCTACAGCCTTTACCGCCTGGGATTGACCCTGGCCGCCTTTGCCATCCAGGCTTTCCTGACCAATCGCATCATCGCCAGAATCAGCTTAAAGAACACCTTTCTCATCTTGCCCTTCACCGCCTTGGCTGGCGCGACGTGGATGATGGCCCTGCCCGGAATCATCAGCGGCGTCGGGGGGGTGATGTTGCAGAAGCTCCCAGCGATCACCGTGAATGAATCGGCCCGCAAAGCATTTCAGGCTCTGGTGCCGGAGGAGCGCCGGGGCAGAGTGAGCATGTTTATGGATAGCTACCTGTTTGCCGCGGGCACCATCATCGGCTGCCTTGTAACCGGGGCCATCGTCTTCGTGGGTCCCCTTCGTGGGCTCGTGGGTCCCCAGTTGAGCGGGTCAACGCACTTCTACGTCTATCTGGCAATTGCGGCCCTGGCAGCCCTGTTTGCCATCTGGGCTGTTTTCAAGATGCGCGCTGTGTACGAAAGCAGCCTGTTCAACTGGCGGCTGAAACGCCGTCAGCACCGCACGAGCGTGCTGGACAAACTCGATTTTTAGGCCCACCTACTGGTTGCTCAGATGAGAGTTGGACTAACCTACGACCTGAGGGATGATTACCCACCCTATGCCAACGCCCCCCCTGATTACTACGCCGAATTCGACACGGAAGAGAATATCAACTACCTGGCAGCCGCTATTGAGAGCTGTGGGCACCAGGTCTGCAGAATAGGCAACGTCTACAAGCTGGTGCGCTTCCTTGCCGAAGGTGGGTCGGTTGACATCGTGTTCAACATGGCCGAGGGCCTGTGGGGGCGATCCAGGGAGGCCCAAATCCCTGCTATCTTGGAGGCTTATCGGATACCCTACACCGGCTCCGACCCCCTTACCCTGGCCCTCTGTCTGGATAAGGCCATGACCAAGCGGATTTGGAAGAGCGGGGGATTGCCAACGCCTGAGTTCTGTGTCGTGGCAGACATGGCGGAACTCGATCAGGCGCGAGAAGACCTGCCAAGCTTTCCTCTGTTCGTGAAACCGGTCCATGAAGGCGCATCAAAGGGCATCGGCATAGAATCCGTAGCGGAGTCAGATCGGGAACTATACGAGAGAGTCAAATGGGTGCTAGCCTGGTATCAACAACCAGCGCTTGTAGAGGAATTCCTTCCTGGACGAGAGTTTACTGTTGGCATCCTGGGAAATGGACGTAAAGCCAAAGTACTTGGAGTAGCAGAGATAAACATAGTCTCGCGTGATAGAGTAAATGATTTTGTGCAGAAAGAGGAATGGGAAGCTCGCGCTCTAAACAAGTTTATCCCAGTGGAAGTCCCGTATCTTAGAAGCGAGTTATTGGAACTAGCTTTGCAGGCATACCTGGCAGTCGGCTGTAGAGACCTGGGACGATTAGAAGTTCGTCTCGATAAGAATGGCAATCCGCAACTGCTTGAAATCAATCCGTTGGTGGGATTGCACCCAACACACTCTGCTTTGCCCGTAATTGGGATGCAAGCGGGCCTCTCTTACGAGGAGCTGATTGCTAAGATACTCGATCACGCTATCAACCGCTGGGGTCTAGGTTGATAAGGAAGGATAACAGATGCCGGGCAACGCCACCCGCAAACCCCTTGTCTGGTCTGACTGGCGCTCACAGTTGCAACACTGTATTACAACGGTAGAGCAATTGCGCCAGTGGATCAACGTAACTGAGCAAGAAGAGAAGGCCATCAAGGCGTGCGCAGCCAAGTACCGCTGGAGCATTACCCCGTATTGTGCGTCTTTAATGGACAAAGATGATGAGGCGTGTCCCATCCGCCGACAGGTGGTCCCGAGCCTGCTAGAACTGGAGCATTTTCCGCACGCCTCTGTAGACCCTGTAGGCGACCGAAGCTATCGCCGGACCAATCGGGTGATACACAAATATCCCGACCGGGTGCTACTCCTGGTAACAGAGATGTGTCCCGTGTACTGCCGTTTTTGCACGCGCAAGTACCATACGATGGATCTAGGTGGTACTTACTTCGGAAAGGACGAGGCGGCATCTTGGGAAGAGGATTACGACTACATTGCCAGCCATCCAGCCATACGCGACGTGCTGCTCAGCGGCGGCGACCCGTTGATGTATTCTGACAGCAAGCTAGAGCAGATTATTTCCCGCCTGCGACAGATCCCCCACGTAGAGATCATCCGCATTGGCAGCCGCTTCCCTGTGGTGTTGCCGCAGCGTATCACACCAGAGTTGTGCGCCATGCTGGAACAGTACCATCCCCTTTGGCTGAACACGCACTTTAACCATCCAAAAGAGATCACGCTAGAGGCAGCACAGGCCTGTGACCGGTTGCTGCGGCACGGTGTTGTAGTACAGAACCAATCGGTTCTTTTGAAAGGTATCAATGACGACCTTCCCACCATGCGTGCGCTACTCACCGGGCTGTTGAAGATTCGTGTCCGCCCCTATTATCTCTACCACTGCGACAATGCCGCCGGCGTATCGCACTTTGCTACCAGCCTGGAAAAAGGGCGCAAGATCATGAGGGGGCTGTTGAGCTACATCACGGGTTTCGCCGTTCCTCAGTATGTCCTCACTACGCCGTTGGGGAAAATTCCATTGTGGGAAGAATCTTTCCACCACGGCGATGAAGGGTACTGGGTCGAAAACTACAAAGGCGAAACCAGGAATGTAGAAGACCTCCTGATTGCCGATTTCTGAATCGAAAATCGGCAATCGAAAATCGAGCTGAAGAGGAGGAACGCTTTAATGAACAGGCAACAAACACGAAGACGAGGCAGGTTCGTCAGCCTGCATGTGAAGTTACTGGTCGGTTTCACGGTGTTGTTCAGTGTCGTGTTCGCTGTAGCCTTCTATTGGTTTTATACCTTTGCCACCGACCGGGCGATACGCCGCATAGAAGAAGACATGATTGACACTCTGAATGGCGCGATTGCTGGCGTAGATGGGGGTGAATTCATCGCCATGGCTACGGAAGCTCAACCCAGAGACGACGGCCGGACCGACGACCCCCGCTACTGGCAGCACCTTGCCTGGCTGGAAACAGTTCACAACATAGAACCCCGCGCCAATCCCTACACCTACATCAAGGGAGAGGAACCAAATGAAACTCTTTTCATTGGCGACATCTTGGTAATAACAAATCCAGATAACTCGGCCGCATTTCGCGAATCTTACATTAGCAAGGGGCCGATGTTCGAGGGGCTTACAGATTTGACGCTACACACAGAGAAGCCTTACACTGATAAATGGGGAAGCTGGGTCTCCGCCTACGCGCCTATCACAAACTCAAAAGGTGAGAAGGTAGGCGCAATGGGAATGGACTTCCGCGCCGACTACGTGTTTCAGGTGCAACAGGCCATCCGCGACAAAGTGGTAGTGGCCTTCGCCATCACCTACACCACACTGTTCGTCCTGGTCTTTATGATTTCCAGAACCCTCACCCGGCCCGTTATCACTCTGACCACAGCCGCCGAGCAGGTAGCCGAAGGGGACTACGACCAGGACGTTTCTGCCCTCTACTCTGGCATATTTTGGGACGAAGTCGCCACCCTGGCCCAGGTGTTTGAACTGATGGTCAGCAAGGTGCGTGCACGTGAGGAAAGCCTGAAGCGCCAGGTACAGGAGCTACGCATCGAGATTGACGAGGTGAAGAAGGCCAAACAGGTAGCTGAAATCATCGAGACCGAATACTTCCGGGACTTGCGAGAGCACGCAGCGAAGATGAGAAAGAGAGCGAAAGGAGAATAGATCATGGAATGTTGGAAATGTGGCAAGCCAGCTCAGGGCACCTGCCGATTCTGTGGACGCGCTGTTTGCAAAGAATGTGCGTCCAAGATGCCGTTCATACTCACCATCTACATCGGCGAGCATCAGATTCCCAAGGCAGTGGTGGTGGCCGATGCGCTCTTCTGTGGGACATGCAAGCCGCAGCCAGAGCCCATCGAGATGCCAGAGATCTACTAGCCGAACGCTGGCCATACGATGAGGAAAGGAGAGATCTATGACAGGTATGTTTGACAGATTGCAAACAGAGATCGAAACCCGCCAACGGGTAGAGGGCATAACCACTGCCGATCTACTGGACCTCTCCCCCGAATTAAGGCGCATTATTAACATGATCCTGCGCCAGGGGGAAATGAGCCTAACAGAGATCGTGTTCGAGTTGGACATGAAACCTTCTGAAGCGAAGGGACTGCTGGATACGTTGGTGGAAAAAGGATACCTGAAAGCCTTCGAGGTGAAGGGAGAACAACGCTACAAGACTTTCCTGGCCCGCAAGCGCAGGCGCGAGGTGCCGCTCGATATCTGGGAGGCCTTGGGTAGCAAAATGGAGTAAACTCGTAGCTGCTCGCGGTGGATTGCCAAATCCACCGCCACCCCGCTGGATCTGGCGCTTGTCTTGAGCTTGCCGAAGGAATCCAGCGGGAGCATAAAATTTATGGAGGAAAACAATGTCGCAAATCGTTTCAGTTCACTCTTTCCGCGGTGGGACAGGCAAATCCAATACCGCCGCCAACCTCTCCGCTCTCTTGGCCATGCAGGGGCGGCGCGTTGGCGTGATTGACACCGACATCCAATCGCCGGGCATTCACGTTCTATTCGGCCTGCAAGAAGAAGATATGGCCCACTCCCTCAACGATTACCTGTGGGGCAAGTGTGACATCGAGCAGGCCGCCCTCGACGTGACACCGCGCCTGGGGGCAGCTATTAAAGGACAGGTCTTCCTCATACCTTCCAGCATCAAAGCTGGCGAGATTGCCCGTGTGCTGCGCGAGGGTTACGACGTAGGCCTACTCAACGACGGTTTTCACGCCCTGATCGAGAAACTGGGATTGGACGTGCTGATGATTGACACCCACCCCGGCCTGAACGAGGAAACCCTGCTCTCCATCGCCATCTCTGACGTGCTGGCCATCATCATGCGCCCCGACCAGCAGGACTATCAGGGCACGGGCGTCACCGTGGCCGTGGCCCGCAAACTCGATGTGCCGCGCATGATGCTGATCGTCAACAAAGTACCAGCGGTCTTCGATCTGGACGAAGTCAAATCGCAGGTAGAACAGATCTACGGCTGCGAAGTAGCCGCGGTGCTGCCCCATTCCGACGAGATGATGATTCTGGCCAGCGCAGGCATCTTTGTCCTGCGCTACCCGGACCATCCGATAACGGCCCTACTCAAGCAAGCGCTGTCCAAACTGGTACCATGAAACGTGAAAACGTTAAACGTGAATCGCACCTCACGTTTCACGCCTCACGTTTCACGCCCGGAGGTGTAACATGGCCAAGAACCTAGCCGCGTCGCAGGAGAAACCACGCCGCGTAGCCGGGCGGGAGCATATGGAGCGGGAGCTGGAGATCGCTTACGAGATGCAGCAGAGCTTCCTGCCCCAGACGCTCCCGGAGGTGCCGGGCGTCGAGATCGCGGCAGATATGCGTCCGGCCTACGAGGTGGGCGGCGACTTTTACGACGTGATTCCTCTGAGCGGCGGGCGCGTGGGGGTTCTCGTCGCCGACGTGTCCGACAAGGGGATACCAGCCGCCCTCTACATGGCCCTGGCCCGCACCCTGCTGCGAGCCCATTCTCTCGCTGCCCGGCCCCAATACCTGAGTGACGCTCTGGAGAGTGCCCAGGTACGGCGGCTGATGCGCAGCGGCTCGCTGGGCGCGCTGGCTGCCCTCGGCTCTGTCCGCCAGACCAACGATTATCTCACAGACCATCACTCCGAATCGTGCATGTTCCTCACCCTCTTCTACGCCGTCTACGATCCGCAAAGCCGCCTGCTGACCTACGTCAATGCCGGTCACAACCCGCCCCTTTTGTACAACGCCCTCACCGATGAGCAGGATTGGCTACGGCCCACCGACATGATCATCGGCATTATGCCCGAACGCCTCTACGAAGCACAAGAGCGCCAACTGAGCCCTGGCGACGTGCTGGTGTTGTACACCGACGGCGTGCCCGAGGCCTTCAATACTGAGCACGAGATGTTCGGTGAGGAGCGGCTCGTCCAGGCGACCCGAGCCCACCGGACGGCACTGGCCCAGGAACTCGTGGAGGCCATCGAAGCAGAGGTGACCACCTTTGCCGGCGAGGCGCCGCAGTCAGACGACCTCACCCTGCTGGTGATGCGCTGCCTGCACTGAAGCGTGAAACGTCAAACGTGAATTATGGGGAGCCATGAACACCAGTTCTTCTCTCTGCATCGCAGCCGAATTGAAGAACCTGGTCGAAATCCGGCGCACTGTTCAGGAAACAGCGACAGCGCTTGGCGTTGACTCGGCCATGATTCCTGACGTGCTGCTGGCTGTGGACGAAGCGGCCAGTAACATTATCATCCATGGCTACCAGGGCCAGGGGGGAGCCATTGAGATCGAGATGGAGCGAGAAGGCGATGCTCTGGTGATTCGTCTGCGCGATGAGGCCCCCCCTTTTGATCCCGCCGCCATCCCACCGCCAGATTTGACGTTGCCGCTGGAACAGCGACCTATCGGTGGATTAGGGATTTACCTGATGAGGCAAGTCATGGACGAGGTGACCCATCGCATCACGCCCCAGGGAGGCAACGAGTTGACCCTGCTAAAAAGGTGTGTAGGAGTAAAACGATGAATATCACGACCCCCCTCCCCTCTCCCGAAATCGGGAGAAGGGAGGGGGCCAGGGGGTGGGGAGAGGGCTACACCCAAAGGGAGGCTGAGAAATATGGAGATTCGCACACAGCAAGCGGGCGACGTCTTGGTCGTCGCCCTGGAAGGGGAGTT
Organism: uncultured Anaerolineae bacterium; assembly: GCA_964446635.1. GTDB lineage: Bacteria > Chloroflexota > Anaerolineae > VGOG01 > VGOG01 > CAYUPJ01. The sequence continues at coordinate 9,835 of CAYUPJ010000020.1, read as the reverse complement.
GGATGCCTACTGGGCCGAGGAGACAGAACAGCAACTGTGGGCCTGCCTGGAGCAGGGACACTACCGACTGGTGCTCGACCTCTCCAGGCTAGTCTACCTGAGCAGCGCCGGCCTGCGGGTCCTGCTACGGTTCCATCAGCGAATCACGAGCCTGGGTGGAGATCTGGCACTGGCGGCGCTACAGCCCTTTGTGCAAGAGGTGCTGGCTACCTCCGGCTTCGACCGTACCCTTCCCGTGTTCGAGGCCGTAGACCAGGCGCTGGTCGCCGCCGCACCGAAAGAGGTGACCGCAGAGGACATCTGGGCCAGGGCGGAGGCACATGTCACGCCAATAGGCACCTTCCACTTCCGTCCGACCCTCACCCCCGGCCCCTCTCCCTGGAAGGGAGAGGAGAGGGCACGTCTGCGAGTGATCGGCGAAGAGGACGATTTCTTGTACAGTCGGGCAACGCTGGAACGGTTGACGACCCTGGACCTGAGCGATCTGGGCTACGCGCTGGGGGTGGGCGCTCTTGGCGAGCTGGGCCCAATGGTGCTGGACCGCCTGGGCGAGTTGGTGTCGGTGCCGGGCGCCGTCTACTGGCTGCCGGGAGACGGCCGCCAGGTACCAGACTTTCTGATTTGTAGTGACGACTTTAGTCGTCCTGGCACAAGCGCGACTGAAGTCGCTACTACGAATCCAACCAGCAATTTGAAGTTGCCAGGGCACTTGCTCTACGCCTTGATGCTGGAGGGGTCGTACCAGATCTATGGGCATTTCACCGCCGCCGATCAGGAAGCCGGCGCCTCGCTGGACGACCTGACCCATGAGATGGTCGCCTGGGCAGCCATGCAGGAGGGATATACGGGGCTGCTGGGCTTGACGCTGCGAGCCGACGTCGCCGGCCTGTGGGGGGTAGGACTGAAGCGCTCGCCTCGAGCAGAAAACGCACCAGCCAATGGCCAGAAAATCAGCCATCGGGAGAACATCAAGGACTGGCTGCATTTCCCCACCGAGCCCGCCTACGCCAACCACACCCTGCTGGCCGTAGGGATGCTAGGGGAGCAGGGGAGCAAGGGAGCAGGGGAGCAAGGGAGCACCTCCGCCCCCCAGCACCTCCGCACCTCCGCTCATGTCCACGGGGCCGTCTTCCGCTTTGTGCCGGAGTTGAGTGGGCATCATGGCTTGGAGGACGAATTGGGCCGGGTGGTGCAGCAGGGCGAGCTGGTGAGCGTGGCCCACGTGCTGCCCACCACACGACTGCGCAAGGCGCTGTTTGGCCTGTGGATGGTAAACTGGTAAACTGGTAGATTGGTAGACTCAGTAGGCCGCAAGAGCATCCTGGAGTGGAGCCTTCAGGCGGGAACCCCCAGCTAAAGCTTCTACTCCAGACCTCAATTGCGATCTACTGAGACTGAAGACCAATCTACCAATGTACCAACCAACTTCGGAGGAATCCTATGTCACTCATCTTGTGGCTCGGCGCCATCACCCAGGGCCTGGGGTACGCTTTCCTGGCCTGGGGAATCTACTTGTCGCTGCGCGTGTTGAACTTCGCCGACATCACCGTGGACGGCAGCTTCACCCTGGGCGGGGCGGTGGCGGCGACGCTCATCGTGCACGGCGTGCACCCGCTGCCCGCGATGGCGGTGGCCATTCTCGCCGCTGCCCTGGCCGGAGCGGTCACCGGCTTCATCCACACCCGCTTCGCGATCAACGACCTATTGGCCGGGATCCTGACCATGACCGCTCTCTACTCCATCAACCTGCACGTCATGGGGCGCTCCAACGTGTCGCTGCTGCGGGAGCGAACGCTCATCACCCTGCTTAAAGACATCGGCCTGCCCCTGGGGGAGGACTGGCTGGTCTTCGTCTTCTTCCTGCTGCTGGCCATTGTGTGCAAGCTGGGGCTGGACTGGTTTCTGCGCACTGACTTCGGCATGGCCATGCGGGCCACAGGCGACAACCCGCTGATGATCACCGCTCAGGGGGTGGACACCCGACGCATGAAGGTCATGGGGCTGGCACTGGCCAACGGGCTGGTGGGACTGGCCGGGGCACTCATCGCCCAATACCAGGGCTTCGCCGACGTGGGGATGGGCATTGGCTCACTGGTGGCCGGCATCGCCGCCGTCATCATCGGCGAGACCCTGGTGGGCCGGCGCACACTCCCCTGGGTTGTGGGGGGCGTGGCGGTGGGCTCGGCCGTCTTCCGCCTGCTCATCGCCCTGGCCTTGCAGGTAGGGCTGAATCCCATTGATCTGAAGTTGGTGACGGCGGTTTTCGTTTTCGTCGCCCTCGCCCTACCACGGTTGAAGGGAATCGAGTGGCGGGCGCGGAGTAGAGGGCTGAAGATTGGCGAAAGGAGACAGCCAAGTGATTGAGTTAGAGTCGGTCAGCAAAGTATTCACTCAGGCAGGAGGTGATCGAGTGCACGCCCTGCATGACGTGAGCCTTCACGTGCCGGAGGGACAGTTCATGACGGTTATTGGCACCAACGGCTCCGGCAAATCCACGCTGCTGAACGCCGTGGCCGGCCGCTTCTTCCCCGACTCGGGAACAATTCTCATCGCTGGTCGGGATGTGACTCGCCAACCGGAGCACGAGCGGGCCAAGTTCATCGGGCGGGTGTTCCAGAACCCCTTCCAGGGCACCTGCTCCAGCCTGACGGTGGCGGAGAATCTACGTCTGGCGGCCGGGCGGGGACAGCCCCGGCGCTTGCGACGAGGTCTCTCCCGCCAGGAGCGGGCCCAGTACGCCGAGATGCTGGCCCGCTTCGGCATGGGGCTGGAGGAACGGTTAGATGCGCCCGTGGGCACCCTCTCCGGCGGGCAACGCCAGGCTGTTACCCTACTCATGGCTACTATCCGCCGTCCTCAGATTTTGCTCCTGGACGAGCACACTGCCGCCCTGGACCCCAAGGCGGCCGAGCAGATCGTTTCCATCACCAAGGAGATCGTGCGGGAGCAAGGGTTGACGACGCTGATGATCACCCACAGCATGGCCCAGGCGTTGGCACTGGGTGATCGCACGCTGATGATGCATCAAGGGCAGATCATTGACGACCTGCAGGGGGCCGAGCGGCGGCGCACGCGGGTACAGGACCTGATGGATCGCTTCGCTCAACTGCGCCGCGAGGAACTGCTCAGCGACGAGATGATCACGCTGATCGAGATGCACTACGTGTGAGAAGGAACGAACACCAGCCGCCGACCGCCGTGGACGGCCATCTTCTATGAGCACGCCTTCGAACCGCCGGGTCGGGTTGCTGGAGTACGTGACCAGGGAGCGGGAGCGAGTTGCGTGACTGAGGGGAGGAACTCCTCAGCGATGAGATGATCACGCTGATGGAGGCCCACTACACGTAAAGGCCACAGAGACTCTAAAAACTGGCAGGAGTATTGACCTATGACCACAAAGCAAAACGCAAGATGTGCTACCCTGTGCTTGCTGTTGGCATGGCTGGCAATCGTGGCCGCGTGCACGGGGACGAGCGAACTGCCCACCATCGGCATTTGTCAGTTCATATCACATCCGGAATTGGACAGCATGCGCACGGGTTTCGTCCAGGCCCTGCAGGACGCCGGGTACGAGGACGGGCGTAACCTGCGCATTGACTACCAGAATGCAGAAGGAGACATGGCAACGGTACAACTGATCAATCAGAAATTTGCCAACCAGAAGGCGAATCTGATCGTTGCTATCGCCACTCCCTGCCTGCAAGGGGCTCTGCAGGCCACCGAAGAGACCCCGATTATCTTCATTGGCATTAGTGATCCCTATGGCGCCGGTGCCGGCACCACATCAGAGGATCATCTCCCCAACGTGACGGGGATCATTAGCGACTTCGAGATGCTGGGTGACACAGAGTTAGCACTGGTGCGCGAGGTCTTGCCGGATGCCCGGCGCATCGGTATTCTGTGGAACCCATCCGAGGCGAACTCGCAAGTCTGGATGAACTACCTGCGTGCCACAGGGCCAGAGATGGGGCTGGAGGTGGTGGGGCAAACGGTGTCCGGCTCTCAAGAAGTATTGCAGGCCGCGCAGAGCCTGGCTGCCCAGGAGGTAAGCGCCATCATCCAGGTGGCCGATAACACGGTAGCCAGTGCCTTTGACGCCGTGATCCAGGTGGGAGATCAAGGGGACATCCCTGTATTTTCCATCCTGAGCAACGGGGCCGACATGGGAGCCTGTGTGTCACCGTCTGTGGACTGGTATGCAGGAGGCTATGCCGCCGGTGAGATGGCCGTGCGGGCGTTGAAAGGGGAGGATACGGCGAAAATGCCGTTCCAGATCGCGAGCCGTACGACCTTGCAGGTCAACCTGGAGGCAGCGAAACAGCAGGGGGTGCACATCCCTGAGTCGGTGCTCCAGCGAGCGGATAAGGTGATCGGCCAATAGTGAAAAACATCCTGATCAACAGAAAGGGAAAGAAAAAATGGAGATAACTATGTATCAAGTCCAGGGCAAGGTGCCGGTGACGGTGCTGCAACCCAATGGAGATCTGGACGCTTCCAACTTCAGGGATTTGATCGCCAGGGCAAAAGAGGTCTACGATACAGGCGGGCGAGACATTCTCCTGGACCTGAGCGACACGCCCTACTTGAGCAGCTCTGGCCTGGTGGCTCTGCACAGCATTGCCATGATGCTGCGAGGTGAGAAGCCACCGGACCTGGAATCGGGGTGGGGAACTTTTCGCTCCATGGACCGGGACAAGGACCTTGGCCTCCAGCAGCACTTCAAGCTGCTCAATCCTCAGCCTGACGTGGATAAGGTGCTGGAGATGGCGGGTTTCAAGCGGTTCCTGGAGGTCTTCACCGACCCGGACACGGCCGTCGCCTCGTTCTACTAAGGATACAGGCAACATGACAAGATTCGCCATTTTGGCCCTCGCCCTGGTGGTAGCTCTGGTCCCGCTAGCCGGCTGTGGCAACCGGGGTGAGGAGGAGCTCTATACCATCGGCGTGTTCCAGATCAATTCCAACCCGAACCTGGACGCCACCCGAGAGGGATTCATTGACGGGCTCAAGCGAGCGGGCTACGAGGATGGCAAGAGTATCAGCCTCATCATCAAGAATGCCCAAGGGGACATAGCTACAGCGCAGCTCATCGCCCAGCAGTTCGCCCAGGAGGCAGACATGATCATGGCCATCTCCACCCCGTGCCTCCAGGCGGCCATCAAAGCAACCTCCGAGAAGCCCATCATCTTCGGTGAGATCGCCAACGCCTACGTGGCCGGGGCGGGCACCAGCGCCACCGACCACCTGCCCAACGTCACCGGGGTCTTCTCCTTCCATCCCATCAAGGAGACGCTACAACTCCTGCTGGAGATCATACCGGAGACGAAGCGGGTGGGTGTGCTCTGGAACCCGGCCCAGGCCAACTCGGTGTTCAACGTCGAGCTGGAGCGAGAAGGGGCGCAGGAGCTGAGCCTGGAATTGGTGGAGGTGACCGTCTCCAACTCCAGCGACGTGCTCATGGCCGCCCAGACCCTGGCGACGAAGGAGGTGGACGCCATCGTCCAAATCTCCGACAACGTGGTCTATGCTGCCTTCGATTCGCTGGTCAAGGTGGCGGACGAGCAGCACATCCCCCTGTTCAGCAACAGCCTGGAGCACGCGGAGCAGGGGGCAGCCGTGGCCCTGGGGTGGGATTTCTACGACAACGGGCTCAAATCGGCCGAGTTGGCCGTGTGGGTGATGGAGGGGGAGAGCCCGGCCGACATCCCCTTCCAGGGGTTGAACAAGATTTTGCTGAACATCAACCTGAAGGCAGCCGAGGCACAGGGGGTACGTATCCCCGAGTCGTTGCTCCAGCGAGCGGACAAGGTGATCGGTCAACAGTAAAGTAGGGAGCGAGCCATGAACGTACTGGATATGTTCCGTCTGGATGGAAAGAAAGCCGTCGTGACCGGAGGGTCTAGCGGCATCGGCAAACGCGTGGCGTTGGCGTATGTGCAGGCTGGCGCGCAAGTCGCCATCGTTGCCCGGCACGCTGAGCCGCTTGCCCAGGTTGCGAAAGAGCTCTCCACGGCGACCGGTGCGAAGGTAATCGCTGTGCCGTGCGATGTGACGCAACCCACTGAGGTGAACCAGATGATCGGGACCGTGGTTCAGGAACTTGGCGGAATTGACATCGCGGTCTGCAACGCTGGCATTGTCAATCTCATCGGGTTGGACGAGATGTCCCTCAATGATTTTGTCAACATCCTGAACACAAACGTGAACGGGGTATTTCTGACCGCACAGGCAGCCGCAAAGGTGATGATCAAGCAGGGTCAGGGCGGGGCCATTATCAACACGGCCTCGATATCGGGGCATGTCATCAACATTCCTCAGAAGGAGGGCCATTATTGCGCCTCCAAGGCCGCGGTGATCCAACTGACGAAAGCGATGGCCGTGGAGTTCGCCCCGTATCACATTCGCGTAAACAGCGTCAGCCCCGGCTACATTATGACGGAACTGGTCGAGCCCTACACGGACTACCACAAGATATGGGCTCCCAAGATTCCGATGGGGCGTCTGGGCAAGCCGGAGGAATTGATGGCGCTTTACGTGTATCTGGCCAGCGACGCCTCAAGCTACATGACAGGGTCCGACATCATCATTGATGGCGGATATACCTGCGTGTGAGTTCTAATATGGAGCTTGGCTGACGTAGTAAATCGAACAAAAGAAAGGAGAAGAATGGTGGAAATAACCGTGTATCAAGCTCAGGGCAGGGTGCCGGTGACGGTGCTTCAGCCCCATGGAGATCTGGACGCTTCCAGCTTTAGGGGTTTGGTTGCCAAAGCGAAGGAGGTCTATGACACAGGGGCGCGAGACATCCTCCTGGACCTGAGCGACACGCCCTACTTGAGCAGCTCCGGCCTGGTGGCTCTGCACAGCATCGCTGTGATGCTGCGAGGTGAGAAGCCGCCGGACCCAGAGTCGGGATGGGGGGCTTTTCGCGCCATACAAAGACATTGACGCCTTCTTCACCGTCCTGGATAACGTCGTCATGGACGCCTTCGACTCTCTGGCGAAGGTAGCCGACCAGCAGCTCATCCCCCTGGTCGTCCCAGCCACCGGCCTGGCTGAGCAGGGAGCGGCCATCGGCGTCGGTTGGGACTATTTCGACAACGGATACCTGGCGGGGCAATTGGTTGTCCTAGTGATGAAGGGAGAAAGCCCAGCCGACATCCCCTTCCAGCCACTTAACAAGAGGCTGATTTACGTCAACCCGTCCGCGGCCCAGCGGCAGGGGTTCACCATCCCCCCTAGCCTTCTGGAACGGGCAGACAAAGTGTTAGAGTAGACAGAATAGGAATAGCGATGCCTAATACAAGTCTTAGCCCTTTCGACCTCCTTGATCTCCCGCGTCTCCAGCGTGAGATTGTTATCTACCTGTCTCGCGAAGGTCCCACTGGTGCTGATGCACTGGCTCGGACCCTCGGGTGGGACCCATCCGAAGTTCGTGATGCGCTCTCAACTCTGGTTGAGAAAGGGCATGTGCGCCTGTCGGCCGACGGGCGGGCGAAGGTTGTCTTCGGACGGACGCGCCACCGGACGCTGCCAGCCCAGCTTTGGCCTGCACTGTTGGCTCCCAGTCGGCTCTACTCCGAAAGGGAGATCGTGATGCTCCGCACGGCCGTCCCTATTCTCCAGTTCGCCCGCGCCAAGACGGGGGAGATGGTAGATCATGGCCCTGGCCACGCGCTGCGAGTCAAGTCGTTCGCCACCCAACTCAGCTACGTGGTGGGCCTCACCCCAACCGAGCGGCACCTGCTGCGAGCTGCTGCCCTCTTCCACGATGTGGGAAACGCCGTGGATCGAAGACGCCATCCCGTCATCAGCCAGGAGACAGTGGAGAAACTGACCGCAGCCGGCGAACTACCTTTTAGTCCGAGTGAGGCTCGGCTGATTGGTCTACTTTGCCGCTGGCATGCACTGGAGTACGATCCCGGCCGGCGCGATGTGCTACGCAGCGAACCCATCCGTACCGGGCTATTGGCCTCCATCCTGCGCGTCGCCGATGCCATGGACATTGACAGCCTCCGTTCCGACTACACCGACCAGTTTACCCAAGTCATCCTGCTCTTTTATCCTGATCAGGCTCCTCACTGGAGCACCGTCAGGGAGATTCTGGGGGTTCGTATTCACTGCACGCCAGCCGTAAACCTGCAGGTCTTTGCTCAGCGCCACGTCGAGGACAACATACAAATCGCCATGTTGCGCGAGGACCTGGCGAGCACGCTGCTGGACTGGTCCGTTCAAGTGATTCCCACTGGCGATGGTCCGCCAGCCGAACCGTCCTCAGCTATGCCGGCCCGACCAGCGCTCATGGCTTTCCCTTTTGATCCGCATAGCCTAGTGATGGCGGCACTCAGCCGAAAACACCTATTGGCGGCCGGCTACGCGGTTGAATCCCTCTGCTATCCCGACACAGCCGGCGGTGCAGCCTGGCTGTGGGGCAAGGCGCTGGCCAAGACGGACCCGGCCGATTGGGCAGGTTTGCTGGTCATCGGTGATCGGCCTGATCCAATGATCAAAGCCGATCTCCTGCAAACGACTCGCAAATGGCGAGAGGCTGGCGTGAGGGTCAACTGGTTGAATCGGCATGAGTCTAACTGGCCTCACCTGCCGGATATGCTGCAATTGGGTGTCGAGGCCATCCTGGGTGGGGATTGGGCTTACTTCTGGGGGAATGCGGCCAGCAAGTCCGACCTGGCGTGGGGGCGAGTCGCTGCGCTCTGCACTCGCGATCCGGTGCAGTCCACTGTCGGGCTGACAGCCGATGAGCAAGCGGTAACGCAGGGGCTATTGAAGGTGGTTTACGACGTAGCCGAGCAGCCGGCCGAAGACACAGACGGCTGGGGAGCGCTGGCCGAACCCATCATGGACCGCATCGCCGCCGATGATCGGGCCTATTTCGCAAAACAGGCCGAAGGCTTTGCCGCCAGTTATGCCAAGGCCGTCAGCCCCTGTCGGGTTGAAGGACGAGTGCTCTTCTTTGAACCCAGATCAGATGTGCCTCCCCAGGCCTGCTATTGGGCGATGGAGGCCGCCATCGAGCAGCAAGGCCGTAAGCCTGAGCGAGGCATCCGTTTCCACACTCCATACGCTATTGCCACCTGGTTCCGCAATGACATGGTAGATTTGCTGGCCATCAACCACTGGCGCGAAGAGATGGCCACCCCGATCCGCCTCCTCTATCCGACTGATTTGGGCCCGCCACCAGAAGGCCACGAGAGCGCCATTCGTGCCTACCTGCCGGCCAATCAGGCCGAGGCAGTGATCCATGAGCTATTGAGAGCTTGTAACCAATAAGGTGCAACGCACTTGGGAAGTGCGTTGCACCTGGCCTAAAGGAGAATCAACGTGCCATCCGATGATCTTCTCACCCGGGAAGAAGTTCTGACTGGCCTGCCTGCCAAACGAGCCAGCACGCTGCTGTTCCTCATTGAGAGCCGCACCGCGCATAGGGTGGCGCGGTCCCAGCTAGCGACAGCGCCGATCCCCACAGAGGAACGCGATCTTGCCTTCCTAGAAGCCTTTGCCTTGGGGCGCCAACTCCCGCTCCGCCCCACCATCCAGGACCTGGAGCGCCATGCCCCGCAGTGGGCGTATCTCGCGCCAGAGGATCCACAGACAAGAGCGGCTATCACTCATCTGCTGGGTCAGAAATATGCTTTCTCCTACCAGGCCGTGCCAGGTATTCGAACGGCCCTGGGCCTGGATACGGAAACAATCCAGCAAGCTTATCAGGACCTGTACCAGCAGCCACTGGCGAATGTCTTTGCCCCACGGCTCAAGCTGGTAGACCGGCTACGGTGGGGCTGGGCTGCCCTGGGCCAATGGTTAGAGGCCTTGCCGC
>CAYUPJ010000019.1:0-35034 GCA_964446635.1 uncultured Anaerolineae bacterium | reverse complement strand
TGCACGGCCTGGTCAATCTGCTCGATGGACCACTGAGGGTTGTAGGGTCGCAGGTGGCGGAAGAGCTCCCGTCGCCACTCGGTCAAGTCGGCGAACAGTTGGCGGTTCACCGGCGTCTTCTTCACCTTCCGACCCACCGCCTCAGCCGCCTGGTCGAGCGCTCCCTCCCCCATGGCAGGACGTGACAGCAACCACAAATCGTCAAAGCGATCCAGGTACTCCTCCCAATAGAGGTCCTTGAAGATGGCGCGGGCGGGCATGGTCTCCTGCCACTCGGCATTGAACACCTTGAGCCCCTCAAAGTCGGTGAGGACGGCCCAGGTGACGCCTTTGAGCCAGGCGTAGTTGATGGCCTGCTGTGCCCAGCGGGGATATTCCAGGTCAGCCAGGATTTTCTTAGTCTCCAGGAAGAAACGGGGGATGCCGCCCAGGCGGAAGGCAAAGTCCACGTAGCCCCGCGATACCCTTTCCTCTGGACTGACCTCGCGGGAGTCTTCGATGTTCCAGCCCAAGTTGCGGAAGAGGGGCAGGATGAAATCTTTGCGGGTGGCTGGCTCGTTGTACCGCTTGCGGTTGCGGGCGCTCAGCCTGGCAAAGCGTTCTACCAGCTTTTCGACTTCGATTTTGGCGTCAGTGTAGGATACAGCCATTCTACTTTTCCCCCTTCTGGCTATACGTCCCAAAAACGCCAGCCTTGGGCACGCAAGGGCACGGCCTTGGCTGGCGTCCCACCGGTCGCGTTGTTTGCTTCGTTGGCCTGAGCAACCATCAAGGGCACCCTTACACCCATCGGCCAAGTTTCGTTGAGCCATTTCTGTATCTGTATCACATCGAGGGGATGTTTTGCAAGTTGTGACCACAGGGGCGACGGTGGCCCGCATCCCTGCCAGCCTCAACAGCCTACTCGCGTGTCAACTCTGCGATGATCTGCAACAGACGTTCTGTCTCTTGCTCTAACTCGCGCACGTACTCCCGTAGCCGGGCATTCGCTCACTGATTGTGCTCCAGAGTTTGACGCAGGCGTTGCTCCTCACATCGCCACCGATAGTGGTTCGCCTGTGACGTGTTGATATGCTTCCTGAATAGCCTGGTGACGACGCTGCAGCTCGCGCAGCAATCGCCGCGTATCGGCCAGCAATTGCTCCTGTTGTGCGGTCAGGATCACCAGTTGCTCATTCGCGGATTCGCTCTCTTGCACTTGTTGGCGTAGCGCAGCCTGCTCTGCCTGCATCTGAGCCAACGCGGGCGCCAACCGCTCCCGCTCTTCCACTTCAAGGGACTCGATCAGTGCGGTTAACTCTGCTTGGCTTGCTTCGTCCAGTGTGCCCGCCAACTCGGCAGCGCGCAATGCATCTAACCGGGCTTGCTTCTCATCATTCCATTCCATATTCATCTATTCCTCTCTTACGCTTGTTCTCATTGTAGCACACCCCCATGTATCCTGTCAAGCTGAGCAGCACGCCCCCTGGAGGCGCACACCATTGGCGAACTGGCTCACGTTTTCGATAAACATGACGGGCGCGCAGTCAGCGATTCCAGCACATACAAAACGCCAGCCTTGGGCACGCAAGGGCACGGCCTTGGCTGGCGTCTCAGCGGTTGCGGTGTTTGCTTCGTTGTCCTGAGCAACCATCAAGGGCACCTTCGCACCCAGCGATCTAAGTCAGTGAGACGATAAACTCAGAAACAGCCCTGGCCACAACCTCAGGTTTCTCCAGCATGACCATGTGGCCGGCAGCATCCACCAGCACCAGCTCTGCCCCAGGGATGTGGTCGCGCAGGTAGACGGCGTATTTGGGCGGCGTCAGCCTGTCGGCGGTGCCGCCGATGACCAAGGTGGGACAACGAACCTCCCCTAGACGCTCCATCACGTCGAAGGTGTCGCAAGCGGCGTAGTCACCGTGGAGCATCTCCGGCGGGGTCTTCAACAGACGCTGGCACCCTAAGCGTTTCAACTGCTCTGACGCACTGGGGCCAAAAGCGTAGTCCAAGACGAGGTCCACCGTGGCCTCAAAGTCGGACATTATCCCTGCGAGGATGGCTGGCAACACCCTGAGGCGCGCCCCCGAGCCCACCAGGATCAGACCCGCCAGGCGATCCGAATAATGCAGGGCAAAATCAAGGGCGATGGCCCCGCCCATGGAGTGACCAACCACAACCGCTCTATCCAGGCTCAAGCTGTCTAAGAAGCTGAGGATGAAATCGCGGTAGGCGGCGACGGAGCTTCGGCCTGGACCTTCGGAGCGACCGTGGCCGGGTAGATCCAGGGCGTAGACGTTCGCTTCCCTCAGGCGGCGCAGTGGAGCGGGCCAGTCCAGATGACTTCCGCCCGCTCCGTGCACGAGCACCAGATTGCGCTTACCCCGCACATCGCCCTGGTAGAGGACGTGGAAAATCCTCTCACCGACGATGGTCACGTAAGGCACGTTGCGTCAGTCAGCCTGGGGCACGACGGCGTTGAGGTCTTTCATCAGGGCCTCGACGTTGATGCCATGCGCAACGGCCCCTTGTTCCACGTTCTCGAACTGGGCTATGGCGCAGCCAAAGCACATCAGGCCGTGGCGCAGGAAAACCCCCGCGGCCTGGGGATATTTCTCCACTACCTCGCCTATCGGCATGTCTTTAGTAATCGTCATGGTAACAACCTCCTTAACTTGTTCTCTCTGGATAAGCCCTGTCTTCTAGCTCAGCGATGAACTTCTCGGCCTCCATGGCCGCCATGGCTCCTGAGCCTACCGCCGTGGCAATCTGCTTTAGCACCAACTCCTGCACGTCGCCGGCGGCAAATACCCCTGGTACGTTGGTATGGCATTGGCGGTCGGTGATGACGTAGCCTCGGTCGTCCAGTTCCACCTGTCCCTCCAGGAATCCCGTGTTAGGGATGACGCCAACGTAGATAAAGACGCCATCTGCTTCTAACGTGGATTCCTCCCCGGTCGTGACGTTCTTCAGGCGTACCCCCGTCATTTTCCCGTCCCCCAGGATCTCCGTGACCGCCGAATCCCACACGAACTTTATCTTCTCGTTACGGAAGGCCCGCTCCTGGAAGACTTTCTCCGCCCGCAGGCGGTTTCGGCGGTGCACCACGTAGACCTGAGCGGCGAACTTGGTGAGGAAAATGGCTTTCTGTATGGCCGCATCGCCGCCGCCGACCACCACCTTGCGGTCCTGGTAAAAGAGGCCATCGCAGGTGGCACAGTAGGAGACACCGCGTCCGGTGAACTCTGCCTCGCCAGGAACCCCCAGCTTCCTGGGCGAGGCCCCGGTAGCGATAATCAGAGCCTGGGCCTCATACTCTCCCCCGTAAGTTGCAACCTTGAAGGGATGGTTGGAGAGCTGCACGGCGGTGACCTCATCCATTTGCACCTTCGTGCCAAAGCGCTCGGCCTGCTGGTGCATCAATTGCGTTAACTCCTGTCCGCTTAGGCCCTGCGGAAAGCCGGGATAGTTCTCAATCTCTGAGGTGAGGGCCACCTGGCCACCCGAGGCACGGCCCGTGATAAGCAAGGGCTCAAGCCGCGCTCGGCCAGCATAGATCCCCGCCGCCCAACCAGCCGGTCCGGAACCTATGATGATCAGATTTTCCATGTTCCTTGCCTCCTGGCCAAAGGGGTACTTAATTCTACCTGATTTCGGTGCATCTGGCAAATGCAGCAGCCCTCACCCACCCCCGCCTTGCGGGCACCCCCTCCCTCTCCCAAAGCTTGCCCTGAGCGAAGTCGAAGGGTTGGGAGAGGGAGGGGGAGGGCCACAACACCCACCAACAAGAAAGAGCAGCCATCAGTGGCTGCTCTCCTGATTGAAGCGAGCAAAACGATTGTAGCAAGTCCCCGCACCCTATGGCTCTGGATGGATCTGTACAAAGGCGCCATCCTGAACCTGGAAGATGTAAATGCTCTGCTCTTTGAGGTCGCCTCCCTGATCGTAGGAGATGTGCCCCACCAGGGTGTTAAAGTCCAACTGGCGAATGGCCTGAACCACCTTGGCGGCATCCAAGCTGTTGGCCTTTTTGATCCCCTCAGCCAAGACCTGCATGGCACTGTAGCCATTGATGCTGTAGGTGTCGGGATTGCGGTAGTCTACCTCTTGATACTCCTTGATCCATTGCTTGTCCACAACAGCCCCTGGGCTTGGTGCGAAAGCACTGACGTAGATGCCTTCCGCTGCCCCACCCGCCTCGTCAATGGTGGCCGACAGAAAAGCGCCGTCACTGGCCAGGAAGGGAACGGTAATGCCCGCATCAACCAACTCGGCCCGCAGGTATGGGGCCTCGACCTCGTAACCCCCATAGAAGATGGCATCGGGGTTGACCTCCGCGATCCGCTTGATCTCCTCGGTGAAACTGGATTGCTCGACCGCCACCTGGAGTTCCAGGGGCACCTGGGCTCCCAAGTGGCGAAGGTTGTCGGCAATAAGGACACCAAGCCCCTGCCCGTAGGGGTCGTCGTTGTAGACCACAGCCACCCGGCGGGCTCCCAGGGTGTTGACCAGGAACTCGGCATCCACGCGAGCCTGAGTGGCGTCGTTAGCATTGACGCGGAAGAAGTTGCCGTAGCCTCGTTGGGTGATGGAGACCTCACTGGCCGTAGGAGTGATGACCACAATGGATAGGCCCTTATAGATCTCCATGGCCGCCAGGGTCTGGCCGCTGTTGTAGTGACCTATCACTCCGATGACTTTGTCCGCTCCTCCAATCGCCTCTTTGACCTGCTCAGCGACCTCCACTGCCACGTCGGAATCAGACTCATCGTCTATCCCGACTACCTTGACCTGATAGCCTAACAGGCCACCACCCTTATTGAGCTGTTCGGCCATCAGCTTGGCCCCGCCCAACACCGTCTGCCCTCCGTTGGCCTGGAAACCAGAGAGAGGCGCCGCCACGTAGACGATCACTTCGCCCTTGGGCTTTGCTGGCCCGCAAGCAGCTAGCAGCAGACCACAGACAGCAAGCAATATGGAGATTGGATATTGGAGATTGGATATTTGACGTTTGATCTTCATGTCCGTTTAATCCTTCAGTCCGTTGTAAACTTCATCCATTGTCTCAACGACATCCTGCAGAGCCCTTACCTGCTCGGCAATGTCCTCCCGCAGGCGCTGGGCACGGCTGGAATCCACGTCCTTGGCCCCGATGAGCTGGAGTTGGGCGTAGACCGTGCCCATAGCCGACAGGGTGTTCTCCAGTTGAAACTCGGCTTTCTCCATGGTGTTCTGTAAGCGTTCCAGGTTGTCCCAGTGAGTCCTCTTGCTGCGGATGGCCTCCTGCATCTGCTCGCGCACGGTCTCATCGTCCTCCAGCCTGAGGCGCGCCTCGAATTCCTTGAGAGCCGACTGTACAGAGTGCATGTCTCGCTTGATGATCTCATCGTTCTCGTAGGCATCGAGCCGCTTGGCCAGGCCAAAGATGTTGGCCACCCACTCGGTGATACGACGGGCGTCCTCCTCCAGGTGATCCCGCAACACCCCCTGGGGGCTGCGGCGGATGACCCCCTCGATGCGCTCGCGGTACTCCAATGCCTCTGCCACCTTGTCCCGGTATTTGGCGCTGCGCAACTCCCTGGCACTGAACTCCCCTCGCAACATGTCGGACACGACCTTCTGGCCTAGAGCGGGATCGCTGAGACTGGTATAGATGATCAAGGCCTCGGCCACCGCGCCGATAACCAGCCAATACCACCACTGCCACCAGGGAAAGGGGCTGGGGAAGAGAAAGACCAAGATTATCGCAGCGGCAATGGTGAGTGCGCTCTCCAGCCGAAAGACGGCAAAGGAAAGCATCGCCTGCCACGCTCGTCGTTCCAACTCCGTTCGAAAGATGCCCTTACGTTTCACGTTTTACGTTTCACTTTTTCTAAAAGTACGTTGACAATATCTTATACAGTTGCCTGATGCTCTCCAGATCCCCTTGCCGCACCTGGCCGTTGGTGGCCTCGGCCAGGGCCTCCAGGGTGCGGTAGTCGGCGTCGTCGCCGTAGGCGATGCAAAAGACGACGATGGGTACGCCTCTTTCGTTTCCCTGCCGCATGATCTGCACCAAATCCCCCAGGCCGATTTGGGAGTGATTCTCTCGCCCGTCGGTCATAGCCACGATGGCGTTGATTCGCTCGCTGTCATTCAACTCCTGCAAGCGGACGTAGGCAGCATTGATGGCATCCAGAAGAGCTGTATCGCCGCTGGCCTCAAGTTGCTCAATGGTTGCCGTGAGACCAGTCCGGTTCTGACTCAGCTCGTCCAGCGGGATAATGTTGTTCACCTGGCTGGAGAACTCCACCAGCCCTACCTGTTCCATGTCGCCCCTGATCTGATCCAGGAAGACGCGCAATGCCTCTTGGGCGTTGTCCAGCTTCTCACCCTGCATGCTGCCTGAGGTGTCAACCACCAGGTACACGTTGGTGTGGCGCTTGGTGTACCACCAGGCGTCCTTGACCACCTGCACTACCGCTGGGCTTGGCACCTGCAGGGTCGTCTGGGGCTCGGCGGAGTTCACGCCATTCTCCGGCTTGATGGGCGAGGCCGGGTCGTCTAAGGAAATGGAGAGATCGGCCGGGCGGTAGCCTAATGACAGGATCAACATCTGGGACTCTTGCGATGTGAGGTAATCGCGGAAGTGCCCGAAGACCAGGCGCTGTTCGTCGGTAAGATCCGGCGTCTCCAACAGCGCCAGCGGATGATCCTCCCACAAGGAGCCCTCGACGGGATAGATGGCCACCAGGCGGCCCGGGGCGTCGGCCTGGCGGTTGAAGTAGATGACCAACTGCTCCTGACAGACGAAGGCGTCTAAGTAGGCCGGCCCCTTTTCCAAGACCTGCTGGACGACGGCCCACTCCCCTTCGCCATAGTAACGCACCGTTTTCTCGATGGCCCCGACGTAGTCCAGGGTGGCCTGCTGTTGAGCATCTTCAATGGTCAGGCCCCTGGTCTTGCCTGTGCCAGCGTAGAACTCGGCTAAGGTGGCCAGGAGACCGCTGGCCGAACTGGTTGAAGGGTGGCTCCACTTGAAGCTGGGATCGCGCTGGGCTTTGGCCAGGATATCCCCCCAGCCGATGTCGCTCTCAGGGTAGCCAAAGGAGCGGGCCACGTCCTCCCATACAGCGATAACCACCGGGCTCACAGCATAGCGAAGGGTTTCACCCACCAGCGGCGACTCACCCCCGGTCTGCTCCATCCAGTCCCGGTCCAGTTGATCCAGCCAGATGGATGAATCGGGGCTGATGGCCTGAAACTCCCCTGCCAGGGCCCTCTCGACCATCGCCTCGGGCTCCAGCTTGACGGTCCCCACGGTCATTGTCTCACCCCGGGCGGTCTTGAACTTCTCGACGTTGAACCGGCTCACCAGTTCTTCGAACAGGGCTTCCTTCTCAGGGGAATAGGCCACGGTCAACGTCGCGCCGCTGGGGGGGGTCTTGGAGGGGAGTAGTTGCTCAGAGGAGGGGAGCAGATTGGTCACAGCGTTGAAGAGCACGGCACAGCTCGCACAGATGACGATCAGGATGACGAAGGCCACGGACAGAATGACCCATATCGGGCTACGGGGATGTCTCTTGCGTCTCACCATCTCTCACCCTACCTCTGAGCCACATTGAGATCGAACCAGCGCAGCAGGGCCATCAGCACCTCGCGATCGGGCGAGCGCATAGCGGTGGTGCGGGGCACGATGGTCATGGCCCCCTGCTCCTGCCAGCGGACGAAGAGGCTATCCTGGGCCGTGACGGGTACCTCCGGGTTGGCCGGGCGCAGGCCCCGTTCGACGGCCAACTGCTGCACCTCAGGCGTCAGCAGGTACTTCTCAAACTCCAGGGCCGCGTTCTTCTCCAAAGCCGTGGTCTCTGGCCCCATCCAGACGGTGAAGGGGAAATCGAACCAGGTGAGGTACTGGGGATAGACGATGACCAGGGGGTCTGCCCAGCGAGTCTGGATGCCGGCCATGTTAGCCAGGAGGTCGCTTTCCAGCAGTTGTCCCCCATCGCCCATGGAGTAGCCGAAGAGGGCCAGATTCTCCACCGAGTATGACCCCAGGCTGGAGAAGTCGGTTACAGCACCCATTAGCTCGCCCAGCCACGTTTGGAACTCAGGATCGGTCACGTCGGCGGTGCTGATGTTGGTCTTCTGGTAGTACTCGCCGGCCGCAGCAACCATGGCCGCCAGCCCTCCCACGTTCTTGCGGGGGTTGGGCACAACCAGCTTAAAGAAACCCCAGCCTGCCTCGCCTCCCAGCTCGGGCCAGCCCCCCTTCGCCGTCGCCGCGTCGTGGATGGCCTGCCAGTCTATCTCGCCATACTTGGCGCGCAGCACCTCGGCGCGGCTGGAGTAGATACCCCAGGAGAAAAGGGAGACCGCGATAGGACGCGCTCGGTACTCCCCATCGGTGAGGAAGACATCGCGCCCCAGCTTCTCCTTGTACGCAGCGTTGACCAGCTCCACCAAGTAGCGGCTGTCAGGAATCCAGGCGGTGGGCAGCGGATCCATTTCCTCCCGTTCGTAGCGGCCCATTGCCGTCAGCCCGTCCATGGGGATCACGCTGACCTCGATGGTCTGGCCTTCCAGCTTACGCTTCTCCTCGTTGAACTTCTTGGCCGCCTCCCGCACCCACGGTTCCACCGGCAGGGCGCAGACGATGCGCACCTCCAGCGTCTCTTTAGTTGGCGCCGTCACCACGCCCCCTTGCTGGCCCAGCCAGCGTACCAAGAAGGAGCCAGCGACGATGAGAACCGCCGCCAACACGACGACGAAAAACACAATCCGGGTTCGACTCATCTATCCTCCAGTCAAATCAGCAAATCAACGAATCAGCGAATCAGCAAAAAGCATCTCAACTGGTGGTATGAAAACGGTGTTATTCACCCTTAGAGTTTCACCTCTCGATCGCGCAGGATGAGATAGGCGATAAGGCCCAGTGGCCCCGTAGCCGAGATGAGCAGCAGCCAGATACAACCTGTCTTGCCCCTCTTCTCCGCGTCTCGATAAACCCAGAACGTAGCCACCAGGCCCAGGATCAAGATAACTATAACACAGAGGCTGACGAAACACGAGCCGAGAAGGTCGAATTCATTGCCGTAAGTCATGATGTTGTACCTCCAGAGTTCCTTCTTCAAGAGTGCTTGAGAAATGGCAGGCCGGGCCGTTGATGAGCTGCCAGAGTGTCATTGCGAGCCTCCGAAGGGGGCGAAGCAAACCCCGCGCCTTCGCAATGACAGGAAGCCACCGTATTTTCAGACACCCTCTCAGGAGAGCGGAGGAGCAGGGGAGCAAAGGCAACCACTTGCTCCTTTGCTCCCTGCTCCCTTGCTCCTCTGCTATTCGAGCCCTAAACGCTGCTTGCGCTCGGCGAGCTGCTGATCAATGGAATGCCGTTCCAGGATCTCGTCCATCTGGGCATCCAGGCTGGTAGCCAGCATCTCGGTCCGTGCCGCAGCCTTGTCCAGGCGGGCACGAATGGATTCGGCGATGCGAGCCACATCCACATCACCCGACCCCGCCAGGTCATCGAGCGAGCCGATAGCCTTGGCGGTGAGTTCCTTGGAGCGAGCCAGGTCCAACAGCGCTTGCAACTCCTCCCGCTCCTGGCGGATGCTGGTCAGCTTCGCCTCCAGCTTCAGCCGGGCATCTTGCAGCGCCTCGAACTCCTTTTCCTGGCGAGCGAGTTGCTCCTCGTAGTTCACCACCAGCCGCTGAGTAGAGTTGAGCTTGCTCTGGGCCGCCGCGGCCACCCCTTCCTTCCCGTCCTTCAGGAAGAGGTCAATGTTGCGATCCAGTTCATCCGCCTTGCTGCGATACTCGTCCAGCTTGCGACGCAGCGTCTTGACCTGCCCCCCCACCGTAGCCGTCGCGTCCTCCAGATCCTCCAGGCTGTCCTCTATCTGGCGGATGTACTGGTCAACGACAGCTATGGAGTTGGACTTGAGAGCCGCGTCCACGATGGCGTGCAGATTAGCCGAGATCAGCGTTCGGACTTTTTCCAACAGTGATGCCATTTTCTATACCCTCCTTTCCTTCAATCAAGCTAGCCATATTATACCACTAAACCCCCAGATTTGCACGACATGCAACTGACAAAAAGCGGATATCTCACGGACTAACCAGTTTATACCCTCGGCCGCGGACAGTCATCAGATATCTTGGCTCCGATGGGTCGGGCTCGATCTTCTGGCGCAGGCGGCTGACCAGCTTATCTATGCGGGCATCGTCCACCTCGTCAATGTAATCCTGGCCCCAGACGGACTCCACGATCTCATACTTGTCGCAAATTTTGTCCAGACGACCGTAGAGCAGGAGCAATAATCTGTACTCCAGGTCGGTCAAATCAGGAGCCAATTCCCTATCCACCCAGACATCGCCGGTATCTACATCTACCCGCACCCCCTGAGGCTCGTGTCTCTTCAACAATCTCTGCCTACGGGCGAAGCCCTCGAACAACCGGCCGAAGATCGCCAACTCGCCTTCTTTCTCCTCCACGATGGCCCTTTGACGCATGGACCGCTCCAACTCCGGATCCAAAAGTTCTCCTGGCCTGGAGACGAAAGCCACCAATGCCTCCTGCTCTTCAGCGGTAAGGCCGTTCCAAAGCTTGGCACATTCGGTGCTGATATTGATGTCGCTATCAAGGCGCACGTGAACCAGCTTATAGCTTTGGTCTCGATAGGAATCGGGATAATCGCGGCTAACTTCGGTCAGGACGTGGCAGGTGGCCTCCAACAGCCCAGGATGGCCGCCGGCCTGAGTGACGATAAAGTCTACGTCGTCCGCACTGAACTCCACTTCCTCTTCCTTGGCAAACTGGGCGATAGACTGCCTGGCATCGTCCCTTCCCAGAGTGGATAGAAAGAGGGTGTTGTGGTCGAAGAGTTCGCAGAACTCGGCCACCTTGGGGCCACGGTGTGGTGTTCTGAGCGGCCAATCAGTGGCCACCACGTACGAGAGCCGAGGCCCGTATTTGTCCTTGAGAGCCCGGAGGTTCAAGAAGATACGTTCGTCCAGGCCGGCGAAGGGCTCATCGAATTCATCGAAGAGCAAGACGATGCGCTGTTGAACAGCCTCACCAATTGCCGTGAGGCCCTCGTTGAAACTAAGCGGCACCAGAAAGGGATTCGCTGGGTTCACTAAGTTGCGATAGGAAGCCTCAATGCGATCCAGAAGCCCCTGCTCAATTCCTAGCTTCCTGAGTTCGGCCACAGTGCTGCGCAGGATAAGCTCGTAGAACCCTTGCTCCGTGAGCTCCAACATCAGGTTGCAGTCAATGTACACGAAGACGTATTCCTCGGCGCGATCCCCCAGGTGTTTGCTCTTCACCTTGGGTAGTAGGAGATAGCGCAGCAAGGTAGACTTGCCCGTGTTGCTCAGCCCCACGATGGAGCAACACTCCCCATCCTCGATACATTCCATGACGTTGGCTATCTCAGCATCTCTGGTGACGAAGGTCCCCGTGTCTATTTCCATGACCTTGTTTCTCTCTCACTCACAAGTTCCCCCCAATGCACCACCAGCATGATATCCATGATGTCAATGTCGCTGTCGTGGTCGAATAAGAAACGCCAGCCTCAGGGCACGCAAGGGCGCAGCCTGGGGCTGGCGTCGGGGTTGAGAGCTGTGTTGGAACACCTCGCTCACAAAGCCAACGCGTCTCTCAGGCAATCGTTGATGGCTGCCACAGCAGCATCCGAGAGATGACCCAGGGTGCGCACGATCAGCGCTTTGGGAATGGTCATGAGTGCTTCGCACCGGACCGCTGAGGGAACACGGACACCAGCGGTGATGATTTCCGCGCCATCAATGAGGTACTGCGTCGGTTCACTGCTACGGGAGATGTTGGAGGTACACGGAGCGACAACGATGTCATCCAGACGTTGGTTGTTCACATCCTTCGAGACTACGACTGCCGGACGCAACTTGAACTGCGTGAGCCCAGTGGACGGCATCGGTACCCGACAGAGTACCACATCACCGCGCTGGATAGGCATCGGCAAATACCTCATCGTAGATGTCGTTGTCGCTGCCGATCCATTCCTGATAGGCGGCGGACTGGCTCTGAGCACTTATCCAGGCGGCCTGGAGATCGCGTTCCGCCAGGAACTGCACGAAGTCAAATACGACCGTGAGCTTAGGCTCAGGTAAAGCGTCAAGCATGGACGTGATTTCGCGTTTCAACTGGACAGCGATCATCGGCTTTCCTCCATTTACGTTTTACGTTTCACGTTTAACGTTTTACTGCGGGAGATTGTGAATTCTGGAAGTGCCTAAACCGCGATCTCCACGTTCAAGGCCTCGAGCACGAACTGGATGGGGTTGATGATCGTAGTGGTGTCGGAGCCCGCGAATAGCAAACCGATGACGTAATCCTCCTCGTCCAGCACGGCCGACCCCGAGTCTCCTCCCTGGCTCATGGCCCCGGCCATCAATTGATCCTCAAAGATGGCGACCTGCCCCTCTCCGTAGCTCACCTGGGATGTGACATCAATCTGGGTGATCCTGCCAGTGGTGAAGCCTGTGGTGCGTCCACTCTTCTTAACATTGGTGCCCAGAGTGGCGTTCCTCGATCCCTTGGGCACACCGATCTCCAGGATCCTCTTTTCTACCAGGTCGTCAGAGAGCGGACAGGCGATAGCAGCATCCACCAGGTTTCGGTCGGGAACTTCCTGAAAGGCCATCACCCTGTGACTCGAGCCCAGCAGTTTAGCAACCCAGTTGAGAAAGCTCTCAGTCCCCGTGGCAACTGAGCAGGTGGGTGGACTGGTGCCGAAGTTGATGGGGACGAAATCCTCCAGAGTAGCAATCTTATCTTCGATGGTACCCCCGTCATAACGACCGGGCTGAATGATGGGATCACCTTTCTGGGCTGCGTTTGAATTAGCCAGCACGTGGTTGTTGCTGAGGATGAACAGTTGGTCATCCCTGGTTACCAGGCAACCCAAGGTCCCTGCCGTGATGTCAATGTGCCCGATGGAGACGCCCCCTGGCGCGGGACGCCAGCGATCGGTGGGCCCTTGCAGGGCTCTGATCACCCCCGTCTCCTGAACATCGGTCCTCACCTCGCCCAGCTTTTTGGGCACGAGGTCGGCGAGCGACAGTTGCGCTTCGGGCATCTTCTTGGTTACTGAGACCACCACGCAGGGCTCATCGGTTATTCGGCCCTCGCTCTCCTTGAAACCCACCCCACAGGCCACTACGTTCTTCCTGCTCAGTAGGTAGGCTAGGTTTCGCCTTTTTTCCTCAATGACTTGCTTTAGTTCCATTTCTTGGCCTCCTTTGAATTCTCAGCGCTGTGTCATTGCGAGCGACCGCAAGGAGCGAAGCAATCCCCTACGTCGTGGATTGGAGATTGCTTCGTCACTTCGTTCCTCGCAATGACGCCCTCCGGGCGTTCACGGTTTTATGAAGACAGGGCAACGATCTCCCCGACCTCCTTCACGTCAACCGGCACCCCTTCTATTTGAGAGGGGATCAGGTCCGTGGCATCGAGTTGCGACGGCGATTCCTTCTTTTTCACCATCACTACCAGGCCCAGCAACCCCGTCTCTTCGCCTTCGACCTCCTTATATCCGATCCCCAGTCCCACCACGTTCTTTTTCCTTAGGAGGTCGTCCCCGTACCGATCCTTAATCGCTCTGATCTCCTCGATCCCTCTACACATAGCCATATCCGCCCTCCTACACCTGGATTATACTACGGATTACCGCCTCTGGCAAAAATACCAAACGCCCTACAAGGGAGCAAGGGAATAGAGTCCGTCAAATCCTTTAGCCCGTTGTTCACTCCTCCCCGCTGGTTCTCATCTCCTCATAGATCCGCTCTGCATTGGCCCTCAGCCGCTGTTTAGCGTCTTCCCCTTCATCTGCCCCAGGAAAGAAGCCGAGCATCTCGGCTACTGAGGAGATAGCCTGGGCTCTGCTCTGGCCTGTCGAGTACGCCCCCCGCATCCTGGCGCGCAGTCGGCGAATATACCTGGATAGCTTCTTGGTGGCCTCTTTGTCGCAAATCTCACCCTCGCCAGGCACAATGATATCTACCTTCACCCACGGCCTTCGGATGTAGGTGAGGGCATCTAACCATTCCTTGGAGCTGGCCTCATCCATAACAGGGTGCACGCCGTTGACCACGATATCGCCTGCGAAAAGGACGCCATCCCCAGGGAGATGGACGATGATGCTGGCTGGGGTGTGACCTCCGACGTAAATCAGCCTGAGCACCTTGTCGCCCTTATACAAGTCCATCCTCTCGGTGAGGGCAATCTGAGGACTGACGATTCTGAGGCTTTTCAACTGGGCGGCCGCCTTTGGTTCACTCTTGAAGGAATCCACCAGGCGCTGGCGGAAAGAATCACCATAGCTCTTCACTTTTCTCCAGGTCTGTTCGTGGGCTATCACCGGGGCGTTGAAAACCTGGTTGCCCACGATACATTCGGGATGGTAATCTGTGTTGATGACGTAGATGACCTCTTGATCCGTCACGCTGGCGATCTCGTCGCGCCAGTCACGAGCCTCATAGGGTATTATGGGGGTATTGATGAGGATCACGCCTTCACCGGTGATCACGAAGCCCACATTGCCCCCTAGATAACCGGTCTCTACGTATATGCCTTGTCCAATCTGCTGCATTTAGGCTACCACCTTTTTCTACAGAGCTGCCAGAGTTCCTCTGAGACAGGCGAGCTCAGGGGAACTCGGGGGAACTCACAGGATTGATACGAGGGCTGAGTGGACGATATCCAGAGCCTCACCCACTTTGCTGCCATCACAACCGCCGCCCTGGGCGAAGTGGCGCTGTCCACCACCCCCACCGCCCACCACCTGACAAGCCTTCTTGAGGAGGTCGTTCATGTCATAGGGTAGATCAGCCGAACAAGCAAAGACAAGCTGGGCCTTGTCCCCAGCCAATCCCAGAAGGGCCACAGTCCTCTCTGATTCTATCAGGCGCTGCGCTAAGCGCTTGACTTCGTCGCCATCGTGGTCAGCAAAGACCTTTTTCACGACACGGACATCGCCACGCTGCTCCGCCCCCGCCCGGAGTCTGGCAACCTCCTGATCTAGCAACTGGTTCTTAGCTGCGTTCAGCTCCCTTCTGCTGCTTTTGAGTTCCTCGGCCAGCCTGTCCACTGCTTCGGAAAGCTCCCAGGCTCCCACGGTGAATCGGTTGGCCAGTTCATTCACCGTCCGATTCTTGCCCCGATAGTCAACTAAGGCCCTGCCTCCACACAAGAACTCGATGCGTGTGTCCTGACCCCGCCGCTCAACTCTGGTGATCTTGATCAGGCCCACCTCACCTGTCCGCCGGCAGTGAGTCCCACCACAAGGGGAGTAGTCGAAGCCCTCGACCTCGACGATCCGGATCGGCATCTCCACGGTAGGCAACTTCCGTAGAGGCAGGCTGGCCAACTCCGTTTCGGCTAGGGAGTAGGTTTTCACGGGGCGATCAGCGAAGACGATCTCGTTAGCCAGATCCTCAACCCTGTCTAACTGAGCAACGGCCAGGGGAGCTTGATCCACGTCAATCGTAGAAGCTTCCTGGCCCAGGTGGAAACCAACGGTCTCTGCCTTCAGTATCTCGAGGAAAGCCTGGGACAGGATGTGCTGACCAGTGTGCTGGTGCATGTGATCGAACCGTCTCTCCCAGTCTATCACACCATGGACAAGGCCTCCTTCCAGCTCCGCCGCCAGGACGTGGACAATGGCTTTGTCCTCCCGCTCCCACACGTTGATCACAGGCACGCCGTTCAAACGACCCTCATCGTGAGGCTGCCCGCCGGAGGTGGGATAGAAACAAGTACGGTCCAAGACAACCCCCGGCTCAGCACCTACGCTGGTCCGTTCTACAACCCTCGCCTCGAACTCCAGGCTATACGGATCCAAATAGTACAGTCGCTCTGTCATGCTTTTTCAACCTTCTACAGACCTGACAGGTTTTGGTTTTCGTGGAAACCTGTTCTCTCATGGGGGATATTATAGCACAAGCTGGCCCGATTTGCCAGTGGCAGAGAAATCAATAGAGCGGGGAGAGAAAAGGCACATAGAGCTTAAACCGGGACGCGCTAAGAAGGGATTGATAAGCATCTATCCGACCCCAGCCATAGAATTCGTCCCAGCCCGGTGTGCCTAGATCAACGGCGGTCTGGATGATAACCCAGGCCACATAGTCGTTGGTTGCATCTGGCCTAATTGACCAGATCAAAGCGGCCAAACCCGCCACATGGGGAGCGGCCATAGACGTGCCGGACTTGTGCCAATAGCCATCCAGCCGAGGCCAGGTGCTGTAGATGGCAACACCTGGGGCAGCAATATCTATTTCTGGCCCATGATTGGAGAATCCTGGACAGAGATCATTCACATCGGTAGCACCCACAGCTAACACATGGTCGCAAGCAGCGGGGTATAACACCGACCCGCCGTTGTTACCCGTCGCCGCTATCAACAGCACACCTCTAGCCTGGGCATAGTCCACTGCATCCTGCAGGGCCGGCGAGCTTTCCTCTCCTCCCAGGCTCAGGTTGATGATGTCAGCCCCGCTATCTGTAGCATAAACGATGCCCGCGATGACGTCGGAGTACCAGCCATCGCCGTATTCGTCCAGCACCTTTACGGGCAGAAGTTGAGCTCCCCAAGACATGCCCGCTATGCCGACTTCGTTATCCGTTTCCGCGGCCGCAATACCGGCCACGTGGGTGCCGTGGCCGTTGTCGTCCGTGAGATCATCATCCTCAAAAGGGAGGCAGTCAGAGTTAGAACAGTGGTGATAGAAATGCCAGCCATGGACGTCGTCAACCTTGCCGTTTTGATCATCGTCCAGGCTGTTGGCCGGTATCTCTCCCGGATTGATCCAAATCTTGGCCGCCAGATCAGGGTGATCCAGCTTAACCCCGGTGTCCAGGACAGCGATGATGATCTCTGGGCTGCCTGTAGCAATCTCCCAGGCCGCTGGGGCACCGATCTTGGCCGGGGCCCACTGGTTGTCCCAACGGGCATCGTTGGGAATTATCGTCACTGCAGCGTGGTAATCGGGCTCTGCATACTCCACGGAGGGATCGCGCCTCAGGTCCTCGACTATCATCAGCTCCTGACCAGGAGGTACTGCCAGGCTTTTGATGCCTAAGGGAGGGATCTCGCGCTGGATAGCCAACTCCCGCCGAGTGAGCACCGCTTGCATCTCAGCAGCCGAAGTCCCTTCTTTGAACTTCACCAGAATCCCACCTGGCCTGAAGCGCATGGCCTCCACCCCGGTCGTCGCCACTGGCTTTCCGCTCACCAAGGCGATGACTAGAGCGACCAGGAGGGAGACTGCCGGCATCTTTCTCATAGACTTTTACTCTCCGACCAGCCAGGTGCAACGCACTTCGAAAAGTGCGTTGCACCTTAATTGTATCACTCTTTGTCCCTACAGGCAACCCGTACCCCTTCGCTTTAAGGCCCATCCTTCGGCAATAACAAGACGCAAGCTAGACCAAGCTTGCGTCTTCGCGTGATGCATGTATTACCTCTGTTCCTGTCACGGTATCACAACGGACTCCGTCTCCTGCTCCATCACGATGTCCGGCTTGTCCCAACGCTTGGTGTCCATGAGATCCCCAAAAACCCGTCGGAAGATCAGCCTCGCCTCTACGTTCACCGTGCCGGACGGCGGCGCCGCGAACTCGTAGGCCGACGTGTCTACCCCCAAGGCCGGAAGGCGATTATCGCTGACGATGATGGTGGGATTCCAATAGGCGGCGGTCGGTTCCTGGCCGCTGTTCAGGTCACGCAACACCTTGGCGAAGGCCTTGCCCGGCTTTCCAGCCTTGTCACCGCCCCAGTCGGGCACCACGGGGCCGTTCTGTAGGGGCAGGGCTTGCCCCTGCCCATCGGTGGCCGTCACCACCAGGATCATGTGGCGACCTGGGAAATCGGTGGGCACGTGATGGCCGGCCTGGGTGTTGGTGATGGTCACTGTCACCTGTACGATGTCCGCCACCCGTTGGGCTGAAATGGTCATGCTCACCGTGTTCTGCAGAAGCGCTACGCTGGCTGCACCGGGCATGGTATGAGCGTGGATGGTCATCGGGTCCCGCTCCACACCGCCCATTCCTAGAGCGACGTTGGTCGTCACCCCATCTGGCGGCATGTGGCAGGTCTGGCACTCGATGCCCCTCGCCGGATATGGGCTCTCCAGCCACTCCTTGAACGACTGATAGATGGGCGTACCCCAGAAGCTGAACTGGTGGCAGGCAGCGCACCACTGGCTCTTCATAATCAGCGGCAGTTTGGTATCCTCCAGAGGAACGTTGTCGTCGTCAAAGGTGCCGAAAAAGAGCTGGTATCGCGGTGAATCGGGGAAGGGCCGGCGTACGTCCATGGACATCACCCCTGGCACGTTGGGATACGGCAGCCCGGTGGCCGGGTCCAGGTACACCCCGGCCACCTTGTGGCAGAAGTCGCAGTGCACGCCAAAATCCCGATTGACCTCTGTCAGCGTGTTCATGTCCGTGGTAAAGAGGGCATTCACGGCGGCACCGGGCGCGTGGCAGTCGGCACAAACACCCGCCGTGTTAGGGAAGTCCAGCTTGTAGCCCGGCGCCACATTGTCACCGCGTCCCCGTGTCACCGCGTCTCCGACTGGGATTTGTAGAGTGGTTGAGGCTAACGGGTCCAGGCTGGAGGAACTAATGGGACCGAACTCTTCCTCGTAGTACACGGTGTACTTGAGGAAATAGTTGATGTAGCGGTGAGATGGGTCCTGCTTGACGATGAGGAAGGAGCCGGGCGGGCCGTAGGCGGTGGCGGAGAAGCTGCCGTCCTCCGCAGCCACGGTATTGGTCCAGCGGCCAGAGGTCATGTGGGCGATGACAACCGCGGCGAAGGGGGTGACGGCGCCCGGCGCGCCGGTCACGCTCAGGTAGCCCTCGTCGTCGGGCGTGCCCAGGGCGATAAGGGTAGCGTTGGGAGGGACGGTGCCAGGCAGCGGCTCAGGAGCCACGTTGAGAATGAAGTCGTAGTTCTCCACGTCGGCGAAGCGCAAGTCCACCGTGACCCGCGTGGGGTAGTACGGGCGCGGCGTCTCGTCCACGATGATGCTGTAGACATCTGGCGGGAGGACGGTCTGGAAAGTGCCGTTGCGCCAGTTGGTCCAGAAATAGAAACCATCGTTTCCCGGCGGTGGATCGGTGAGGGCGATGACCTCCCCGCCCCACGGCAGGTAGACACTATCCCCTGTAGGCCCCTGAACCTCGCCGGCAAAGAGGTGGCCAGCCACCAGGTCAAAGTCCATGGTGGTGTTGCTGTTAAAAGGGCCTTTTTCGTAGACCATCCTCTGGGCCAGCCGGGTCTCCACCGGCGGTTCGATGTAGAAGTACAGCCAGGTCGGGCCGGTGACCTGGACGCTGTAGAACCCATTGCCGTCAGTCACATCATCGTCCCACCCGAGTTCACTGTCGGCCCCCACCCAGACGTCGGGGACGGGGAGGCTGTCGGAATCACGGATGGTGCCGGAGACAGTGAAAGTAGCTGTATTGGATACTGGGTATTGGATATTTGGTATTGGGGTGAACTGGAGAGGCTTGCACTGCGGCGAACGCTCCCAGGTTAGACCCGGCGAACAGCCCGGCCAGAAGACCGAGAACCAAGGTGGTACAATAGAGTCGCTTCATCCTTACCTCCCCAATATCTAATACCCAATATCTGACCCTAGTACGGCAGCGCCTCCAGAAACGCAATCAAGTCCGCGATCTCATCCGGCGTGAGGTGGGACGTGACGCCGTGCTGGTCGGCCGGGTTCTTGGTCACCAACACGTCGTACAGCGTCGGGGCCGAGCCGTCGTGCAAGTACGGGGCTGTGTGCGTCAGGCCCCGCAGGGTGGGAGTGTCCATCTTGGGACCGGCCAGCTCGTTCGGCCCATTCGCTGTACCAACGTCGTGTTTCTGTCGGTCGGTATAGAAGGGCGCTGGATGGCAGACGGCGCACTGGGTGGCCGGCGACTCGAACACCAGCCGACCGCGTTCGACCCCCTCCTGGCCTCCCCCGTTGACGGGGGAGGAAGGTGGGGGTAATGAGTCCACAAAGGTGGCCAGGGCGTCCAGCTCCAGCGACCGTCCCACGTTGAACATGCCCCGGCCAGGGTACGGATTGCCGTCGGTGATCAGCCCGCTGCCGGCCTGGAAGCCGCGAATGAAATGCTCCTGATCCTGGGTCTCGTCCATGTCGGCCTGCCAGTTGATAGGATAGGTCTGGATCACACCCAGGAGGCTGGTGGTATTGCGTGGGCCGAGCCCAGGAAAGTTCCAGGTGCGGCCGTCCATCTCACCATCGAAGTGGCAGGAGGCGCAACTGATCCACTGGTCGCGGGTGAGGGCAGGCCGAGCAGTCGAGTGGAACAACTTTTTGCCCTGCAGGTAGATGGGAGGCAGGTAGATGTTGGTAGAAATGAGGACTCCTGTCACCTCCGCCGTCGCTGTGTCAATGACGGAGACGGTGCCGTCGAGGGTGTTGTTGACGTAGGCAACCTCACCATCCGGCGAGAGGACAATGCCACGGGGGTTGGCGCCGACGCGGACGTGAGCCACTCCAAGGCGCAGTTCAGTATCAATGACGGAGATGTCGTTGCTGCCGGAGTTCAACACCCACAGTTGTAAACCATCGGGGGTGAAAGCAGCATCGAAGGGCATGTTGACAGGAACGTCCACCGTGTCCAGGCTGATGCGCTCTGAAGGCAAGTGCTGATTGGTCGTCAGGTCTATAACCGACACCACGGGGAAAATGCTGGTGTCGAAAAGCGGGGCAGGGTTGGACGAGTTGGATTTGATGTGCGGCAGGTAGGCCCGTCCCCCCGTCGGGTCCAGGGCGATGCTCTGGACCAGGTTGCTGGTGGAGCCGGTGGAGATCACCGGACACGCTGGACCCCATAGTATCACTATCAGCATGATGTCCACGATGTCAATGTCGCCATCGTCATCAACGTCGTAACGGGGATTGTAACAATCGTCGTGACATTCACAACGCCACCTGCTGGCTACCTGCATGATGTCGGCCACACTAACCTCCCCGTTGCGGTCGAAGTCCAGCGGGCCGCAGTAGGGAACGGTCTCGGGCAGGCCGGTCACGTCAATCACGCTCACCAGACCGGTGAGGAGATGGGTGACGTAGAGCCGGTTGGCAGTGATGGCCAAGCCGGATGGACGGTCGCGCACCGGGATGTGGCGACGACCTGGAGGGTAGCCGTTTCGATGACCGAGATGCTATCTGACCCTGAGTTAGCGACGAAGGCAAGGTCGCCAGCCGGCGCCACGACGACCCCGTAAGGCTGGTGCTCAACCTCGATGGTAGCGACAGTGGTCAGGCTGCCCAGGTCTATCACCGACACGGTGTTGGAGCCCCGGTTGGCGACATAGGCCCTGCTGCCCTCCAGGGCCACGGTTCGAGGGTCGTCGCCAACGGTCAGCTCGGCCAGCTTCTCACTGGCTGCGGGATCCATCACCGAGACGCTGTTGGAATCGGGGTTGACGACGAGCAGCAAGCTCCCGTCATCGGTGATGGCGATGGCGGAACTGGAGTGCTTCACCAACAGGAGGTTCTGCAGGCTCGCCTGGCGGGGCAGGGTGGTCAGGAACACCAGAAGAATTCCGAACGACGCGAGGGGCAGCCAGGCACTACAGGGTCGTTTCCGCAATCTACGCCCTCGGTCTTGCCAGTTGACCAGGGCACGGGGTGTGTTGTCCATGGGTGCTCTCTCCTCCAATGGTGTTTCATCAAATATTATACCACACAATCCAAATCCCGTGTGTGAAGAAGGTGTGAAAATGGCAGTTGACTCACTGCTCCTGAATCTAAACTGTAGGCATTCTGTAGGGCAATCGTAGGGAAAACGTCTAGCAAGAAAAGCCAAAAGGTGGTATCATATAATCAGGCATGGCTCATCAAAGGCGATGAGCAGATGTGCATTGGTGCACCAGTCTGAGAATGGGCCATGCCGTCCACAAATTTCTTCTCCTCCTTTTGATTGAGGGCCAGGGATACACATTCCTGGCCCTCTTGATTTAGTCCCCCACTGACCGCATGTCTATTCCGAGCCAAGCTTTTCACTGACTGAGCGTTGGATCTCTGCAAAGCCCGCCTCCAAATACGGGTAGGCAAACCAAACCGTACCCAGGCCGAAGAGGCCGCCGCTGATGGTGCGCAGTTGCCAGGTGCTCTCGTACAGTCCAAGGAACTGGGCGGTGCCGTCAACTGCCATGGGGACGAGGAGGATAAGATAGAGGACAAAGGGGATGGGCCTGAGACGACGTCGCACCAAGCCAAAAACTATCCCAGCCAATACCATCGAAGTGTACATGGCCGTATCGCGTTGGCAAAAGGCCACCTTGTAACCGAGGGCTGGGTTGCCGATGAAGGCACTGGCCAGGGAATCGGTAGCCAGTATCTCTGGCCCCAGCAGTTCCTGCAAGGTATCAAGGGAATAGGCTAGCTGGGGGCCAAAGAGGAAGAAAGAACGTTGGGGCAACTGATGGCAGAGCGGTTTGTAGATCGTGTATATAATCTCGGCCGGCCGGGGGTATCCCAAAGCCATCAAGGTTGGAGCCAGGAAAGGTGAGCCACCGTAGATGGCTATCACCAGATTGATGAAGAGCAGCCAATGCTTAGCCAGCGCAAGTACTAGCTTATCGAGAAATACCGTCAACTTCTCAGCACGCTCCAAGCTGGTCACCTCCGTCACCATCAGGTCAGGTGCAACGCACTTTTCGAAGTGCGTTGCACCTGAAGACTATACCATGAAAGACCTCTCTGGTCAACTTGTTCCCTATTCCCCCTGAGTATCGTGCTTGCAAGAACTTGGTGAACGGGGTATAATAGGCTAAATAAACCAATACAAGAAAGGCTCAACTTATGCTCAAGAAAAGCATTGTCATGATTGCCAGGATATTGCTAGTTATATCCATCCCCGTGTTCCTGCTGCTGACGAACCTTTACGCCTTTATGTCCCCAGCCTTCCTGCGCTACGAGTACGGGAAGGCGGACTTCCCACCCTCGCCTGGGTTTACGGATGAGGAGAGGCTCGTGGTAGCTGAAAAGGCGGTCACTTACCTGCGTTCCGATACTGGCATCGAACTGTTGGGGGATTTGAAAGGAGCAGAGGGGCCTCTCTTCAGAGAGAAAGAACTGGTCCACATGGTGGATGTCAAGGTGTTGACTATACAGGCCTTCCTGGCCCACGGGCTCGTGGCACTGGTCATCGCCTTTTCGCTAGGGGTTTTGTTGGTCATAAGAGACGCTCCAACCCGGATATCTATCTCTCTCCTCCAGGGCTCTTTGCTGACCATAGCCCTGCTGATAGCTGTGGTAGCCCTGGCTTATCTCAACTTCGACTGGTTCTTCACCCACTTCCACCTGGCTTTCTTCGAGGGCGATTCCTGGATCTTCGACTGGTCGGATACTTTGATCCGCCTTTTCCCCGAGCGCTTTTGGTTCGACGCGGCCACTATTTGGGGGTTCTTGACCCTTGGGGAAGCAGTGGTCTTGGGGGGTATAGCTGGGCTGAGCAACAGGCTGACGCGGAGCAAAGTAACGAGGCAATGAGGTCTTACAACTCTGCCAGCACCTCCTAAGCTCCGTACTTGGTCAGGCGCAGAGCGTTGGCCATAGCCAATGGCATCAGGTCTGTAGCCGGGAAGACACCCAACCCTCCGCCCATGCAGGCACGCTCGCCGAAGGTCTGAACCTGGTCGGGACGACAGTACTTGCTGCAGAGCAGCGTGGGCACCGGATGCCAACTGTGACTTCTGAGCAGGGCCGGGGTGGAGTGGTCACCCGTTACAATGAGCACGTCGGGCTCCAGCGAAACAATAGCTGGTATCACCACTTCATCCACGTGCTCGATGGCCGAGGCCTTGCGGGCGAAGTCGCCGTCCTCGCCAGCCGAGTCTGTCTTCTTTACGTGGAAGAAAAAGAAGTCGTACTCTGCCCAGTGACTTTGTAGTGTTTCCACCTCTTCCTCCACCGTTTCTCCCGTCTTTAAAACATCCATACCCACCAGTTTGGCCACGCCGCGATACATAGGGTAACTAGCGATGGCTGCTGCTTTCAGCCCGTAGACTTCGGCCATGCTGGGCAGCATAGGAGTCTTGTCCGGGCCTCGCAGCAGAACCATGTTGGCTGGATGTTGATCGGCCAGCAGTTCCCGGGCCTGAGCGATCCACTTATTAAGAAGCTCTGCCGTGTGCTGCGCTTCGGGAATCAGAGCTTCGACCTTTCGAGGAGGTACTCCCAACTGCTGGGGGTCGGTTTCAGTTAACCCGCCCGATAGGCCCTCCCCTCTCAGCACCAACACAAAGCGGTAATCCTTGACCGGCTCGACGAAGGTCTCCCCGTTGGGCAACTGGATCACCCGCAGCATCTCGCACAGCTCCGCGCCTTTCTCGGTAGGAATGCGCCCGGCCCGACGGTCGGTGATCAGGCCGTTTTCATCTACAGTGCAGAAGTTGCCTCGCGCCGCCACATCACTGGGCTCCAAGGGGAAACCGATGCCGCAGGCCTCCAGCACTCCTCGCCCGATCTCGTAGCGCAGTGGATCGTAGCCGAAGAGGGCCAAATGAGCAGGCCCGCTGCCAGGGGTCACGCCTGGCGCGATCGGCACACTCAGGCCGCAGATGGATTCAGCCGCCAAAGCATCCAAATTCGGCGTATGAGCTGCCTCGAGCTCAGTAGGCCCGCCCGGTTCCATCGGCAAGCCGCCCAGGCCGTCGAGTACCAGCATCACAATCTTGGCCTGGCCGGCAATGTGCAATTCTTTCATGAGATCGAAGTCAGCCATCTCATATCCTCCAATCAAGTCGTTTTGGCTCTGGAGCGATTATACCATAGACCCCACGAACCTACAAATTTATGATTAAAATCATTTACATGTCCTGTCCGTTATGGTATCATAGTGGTGAAATCGGGGTTGAACCGGAGATATAACACTATGAGAGAAGTTTACCTGGATCACGCCGCCACCACGCCCTTGCTACCCGAGGTAGTAGAAGCCACGCTACCTTATCTCAAAGAGCACTGGGGCAATCCCCTCAGCCTGCACCGCTTCGGCGAGAAGCCCCGAGAAGCCCTGGAAAAGGCCAGGGCTCAAGTGGCTGATCTTATCGGGGCCCAACCTGGGGAGATCTATTTCACCGCCAGTGGCAGCGAGGCCAACAATATGGCCGTCAAAGGGGCGGCCCTGATGAACCAGAAGCAGGGCAAACACATCGTCGTTTCTGCTATCGAGCACCACTCGGTGCTAAACTCGGCCCAGACGTTGGAAAAGTTGGGCTTTGAGGTCACGGTGGTGCCCGTGGACGAACACGGCCTGGTAAATCCCGATGACGTAGCTGCAGCCATCCGCGAAGACACCACCCTGGTCTCGGTCATGCACGCCAATAACGAGATTGGCACGGTCGAGCCCCTGGCCGAGATCGCTCAAGCCGTGAAGGAGCGAGGCACGAGACATTTCCCCTACTTCCACACCGATGCCGTGGCTACCGCTGGTATACTGTCCGTGGACGTGAAGGAACTGGGGGTAGACTTGCTCAGCCTGGCCGGCAATCAGTTTTATGGCCCGCAAGGGGCCGGGGCCCTGTTCGTCCGCAAGGGGGTGCGGGTTATGCCCCTCATAGACGGTGGCATCCAGGAAGGTGGCCGCCGGGCCGGGACAGAGAATGTAGCGGCCATCGTGGGGCTGGGTGTAGCCGCTGAGCTGGCGAAGGCCCAACGGGAGAGTCGGGCGAGACATTTGATTCCCCTAAGGGACCGACTGATAGAGAGGCTAACTACAGAGATAGATCGCGTTTATCTCACTGGCCATCCCACCCTACGCCTCCCCGGTCACGTCAGCGTATGCGTGGAATTCATCGAAGGAGAATCCATGCTCCTTTTCTTGAGCATGCAAGGTGTAGCGGTCTCCAGTGGGTCCACCTGCACCTCGCGCGCCCTCAAAGCCTCCCACGTGCTGACGGCTATCGGGGTCCCTGCTGCATTAGCTCAGGGGTCTCTGGTCTTCACCATGGGCCAGGACAACACCATGGAGGACATGAACTACGTGATGGACGCGCTGCCTCCTATCATCCAACGGCTGCGAGAGATGTCACCCCTGTACCCTCCCTCTTTCCCCCCCCACTTGGGGGGGGATGAAGGGGGGGGCTAGTTAGAACTAGAAGAGGAGAGAAGTCAAATGGCTGTATATAGCGAAAAAGTGATGGATCATTTCATGCACCCCCGCAACGTAGGGGAGATACCCGACGCCGACGGGGTAGGTCTGGTGGGTAACCCCGTGTGCGGTGACATGATGGCCTTCTACATCAAAGTAGATAACGGCCGCCTCGGCGACATCAAATTCAAGACCTTTGGCTGCGGGGCGGCCATCGCTGTCTCCAGCATGGTCAGCGAGATGGCCAAGGGGATGACCTTGGAGGAGGCCAAGCAACTCAATCGTAACAGGGTGGCCGAAGAACTGGATGGTCTACCCCCCGCCAAGATGCATTGCTCTAACCTGGGAGCAGAAGCCCTCCACAAAGCCATTGAAGATTACGAGTCCAAGCAAGCCCAGAAAAAGGAGTAGCTCTTTAGAGTGATTCACAGCCAGGGAGGATAAAAATGACTAAGGAAGAAACTTTCGAACTCAAAGAGGAAGCGACTTGCTACTGCCCCTATTGCGATCAGAGCATGATCATGCCTCTGCCCTGCTGCAGTGCCTGCGGGGCAGCGCTACGCTTCTGTGCTCAGTGCAACGAGCCCTTGCCGCAGGATACCCAGGTCTGCCCAAACTGCGGAGCAGAGGCAGATTGATATACCGGCGAAAGAAGGAGTTTTGCTGAGATGGAGAAAGAGAAGGAAAAGACAACCATCGTGCTCTTCAGCAGCGAGTTGGATAAAGCCCTGGCGGCTTTTAACATCGCCACCACAGCAGCGGCCATGGGCATGGACGTTACCATATTCTTCACCTTCTGGGGACTCAATGTCATCAAGAAGAACGAGGGGTCCCTCAGGAGCAAAGGGGTGATGCGCAAGATGCTCAACTTGATGAACCGTGGTGGGAGTAAGCGCTTGAAGCTTTCCAAGTTCAACATGCTGGGCCTGGGCACCTGGATGATGAAGAAGCTGATGCGGGAAGAGCGGATGCCCTCCATTGAGGAGATGATCGCGCAGGCCAAACGGTTAGGAGTCAAGTTTGTTGCTTGCACCACCAGCATCGGGACGATGGGCCTGAGTGAAGACGCCTTCATTCCCGAAGTAGACAGCTTCGCTGGCGCAGCCACTTACCTGGGCGAGGCCCGCCAAGGAACAGTCAACGTTTTCATCTAAGGAGTGACCCATGCAAGCAGATGCCGCTTTGGATTGCACGGGGCTCTACTGCCCCATGCCCATTATCGAGACCACGGACAAGATCCGAGAGCTGGAGATTGGCCAAATACTGGAAATATTATCTGACGACAAGGGCATCAAAACCGATATGCCTGCCTGGTGCGAGAGCACCGGAAATGAGTTTTTAGGCATCGAAGAAAAGGGCGGTGAGTACAAAGTCTACGTCAGGAAGCGAGTGGAATAATCAGGATCGAGGTATTATAATGGCAGCCAAGCCTACGAGCCAAAGGATAATTGCCGAGATGAGCATCAATGAAGTGGTGGCCAAGTATCCGCAGGCGATCAGAATCCTTTTTCGCCACGGCATGCACTGCACCGCCTGCTACATCTCCGGCTTCCACAGCATTGCCGACGGCGCAAGGCGATATGGCGTCGAGCTAGAGCCACTCTTGAAGGATTTGAACGCCACTATGGCAGAAAAAGACCCTTAAGGTTTTTGAAACCCTAAGGGTCTTAGCCGTTAGAGCTCCTCCGCAACCCTCACCAACTCGTGAGGCTCCAGGATGGTCACCTGACCTCGTTTGGTCTGAATCAGGCCATCCTTTTTGAATTTGCTCATGGTGCGGATGGCCGTTTCCACGGTGGTGCCAGCCATCTCGGCGATGTCCTGGCGGGTGAGAGGCAGCTCGATCACGATACCATTCTCGTTCGATGAACCTGTGATCGCTGCCAGTTTCAATAAGACTCGGGCGATGCGCCTTTCGACCCGCTCGACGGCCATGCTCTTGATCATCTCCTGGGCCTCTCGCAGCCGATGCCCCAGCACCTCGATTACCCTCAGCGCCAGGGCAGGGTATTGCTGTAACAGACGGTGGTAATCATCCCGATGAATACTGGCCACCACGGTGGGCTCCATGGCTTGGGCCGTGGCCGGGTAAGGTTCCCCGTTGAAAGCAGCCACCTCGCCAAGCATCTCCCCGGGCAAGATCACATCTAAGACCACATCCTTGCCACCCTCTGAGTGCTTGATCGTCTTCACCCGTCCATCCAAGACAATCCCAAGCCAAGAGGACGGATCCCCCTCAAAAAAGATGTAATCATCTTTCCCAAAGTGCTTCTCGATAAACAGGTCCTTTACATTCCCCCGATCACTTTGGGACAGGGAAGATAAGATGGGTATCTCCTCAAGCATCATACCCCTAGCTTGCCTCGCGGTCTGATCCATCAGCCCTCGCCACATGATTATAACATGACTTCAAGAATTATGAAAATCGGAATTGTTGAACCTGCCGGTCACGCGGTGCACCGTCGCCCGCCCTCCGTCCAGGTGTCCGCTCCATTAGCGTACATGGCAGCCACCACCCACAGCCAGCCCCGCACTTAGCTCATTCGATCCCCTCCCGCAAGTGATCCAGGCGGTTCATGAACTCGATGGTCCATCGGCTGCCAGTCCAGCGCAGGCTGTGAAGCCCGGTGGGGTCCGTTTGAACGCCGAAGTTGTGCACCCCCAACACACACCGTACGATGGTCCCTACGGTGCCACCGTGGGCCACGATTAACACGGTGCCTTTGGGATAGGCCTCCAAGATGCGGTTTGTCGCTTCTTGGACCCGGGCCTTGAAGGGCAGGTAGCTGTCGGGGAGATAGGCTGGGGCTACGCTAGAGCCATTGATGTACGGCGCGGCGTCGCCTTCATCTTCGTGCCAGTAAGGCACCTCGAACTCACGAAGGTCGTCGTCGAAGGTCAGCGGCAGGTTCAGTTCAGCGGCTACGATCTCGGCCGTCTCGCTGGCACGAATGAGGGGACTGGCGTAGATGGCGTCAATCTCTTGTTTGGCAGCCAGCCAGCGGCCCAGCAGTCGCGCCTGCTGGCGTCCCATATCAGTGAGAGGGCTGTTAAAGCCAGCCTCATCACCGCGAACGACCCACTCAGATTCACCGTGTCGGGCCAGAAAAAGGTTCATGCCCATCTAGCCTTAATGCCCCCTCAGGATGCGTGGGATCCAGCCCGGAACCCGCCGGTGATACTCCTCCCATTGCTCGCCGAACTCGGCCGCCAGCGCCTGCTCCTCGCGCCGAGCACGCAGCGCAAGGCCCAGGAAAGCCACCGTGGTGAACACCAGCGTCCAGGTGCGGTAAATGAGTAGCCCGCACACCGAGGCAAGGAGGATGCCCAGGTACATCGGGTGGCGCACGAAGGCGAAAGGCCCGTGGGTGACCAGCCGGTGATCGGCGTACAATTGCGCCCCCATGCTGCTGGAGACGTTGTACATCTCACCGAGAGTCAGCCGCGCCCACAGATACAAGGCCAGCCCAGGAAAATAAAGCAGCGCGCCCAGGGCGAGGGTCACGATCCGGGCCGATGCCGAAAATACCAGCGGGAGTGGTCGCCACAGGAGAAAGCACGGACCAAAGAAGACAACACTGATCAGGAGGTAGGCCGGCAGTCGCAGAACCTTTCGCGCCAGGCCGGTGGTCCGCCCCCGCGGCCGGCGCAGGCCACGCGCCATCCCTGCCAGGGCGGCGATCAGGCACACCAACGCTGCCATCGCGCCAGCCCAACGCACACACCATTCGATGATATCCACACTCACACTTACTCCTTCGTCTCCGAATGAATCCGTGTCCGCAGACGGGCCACCAGCGCTGCAATCTCCGCCTCATCACCTTTGGGTGCCTCGGGCCATTCGTCCACCTGCACGCCCCAGTACTCCCGGGGCGCGCCGGGATGGCGAGGAATCAGGTGAACGTGCAGATGGGGCACGCGGTCGCCTATCACGAAGGCGTACACGTGCTCGGCATTCAGCTCTGCTTTGAGGGCGCGGCTCAGGCGGGCAACCAGCCAGCCTATGGCCTGCGCTTCTGCGTCCGTCAGGTCGGGCAAGCCA
Organism: uncultured Anaerolineae bacterium; assembly: GCA_964446635.1. Lineage (GTDB taxonomy): Bacteria > Chloroflexota > Anaerolineae > VGOG01 > VGOG01 > CAYUPJ01. The sequence continues at coordinate 4,870 of CAYUPJ010000019.1, read as the reverse complement.
AGAGCATGACAGCGGGGTTCGACTAAACACCAACCCAGATAAGCGCAGCCATTCGGCGGTGGGGCCTTATGGCTGGCGTAGACCAGATCGTCCTCGTAGATCGGTCCGCCTGGCACTGGCTCCTCGCCGCGATGCTTGCGGCAGACGAAGCAATCGGCACGTTCGGTCACAGTTGCCTCCTCGTCTCGTTAACAACGTCCTACTGAAGGCTTTACGTCTTGGGAAAGCGAGACCGGCCTGCCCAGAGGGCAAGCCGGACGGTTCATACCAAAAAGCCAGAGGCTGACCAGGCAACAGTCAGTAGTAGGATTGGGGGGATAAGAGAGGCACAGGCAATCAGAATTCGGTGAACTCGCGGCGCCTTAGACCTTCGAGATCCAGCGTCTCGTTCTTGGGATCCAGCCTGATCTCCCATTGTTCCATGACCAGAGCTCCGATCAAAACGTCCAGTTCGTGGCCATCAGCGCGACCAATGTCATCCACAGGCACAGCGTTACCAAAGAAATCCAATCCCTCGATCTTGCCTTCGATCAGACACAGTTCGCGGATCTCGATGTCTTTTCCTCCCAAGGTAACGCGAGCCGGGCGAGACACGACCCTTCTAGGCACATCGCGTACCAAGGAGGAACGGACGTAGGTATAAACAGCGCCGGTGTCGAATAATGCCACTGCTGGCTGACCTTCGATTTCGATGTTTTTGATGATTCGCGCCACGATTTTGCCTCCATCTCTCTTCAAACAAACCGTTGCCTGTCAAGTATTCTACCACGCTTTCCCGTGATGGTCAAATCTGAGTTCCCCCTGATCTCGCTCACAGCACCCCCGTATCCTGTTCTCCTCGCAGCAGTGCCAGCAGCCGGTCGGGGTCGCAGTGGGGCAAGCATTGGGCTGCGCGGTCCAGCCGCCTCCGCCGAATGTAGGCCAGCGTCTCCTCCTCCAGCCAGGAGACGCGCACGGGCACGCCGTCGAGATCCACCGTCGTCTCCGTCGTGGCTGCTGTGGGCACCCAGCCACCCACCTCCCATCGGTGCACGTCCCCTATGATCTCGACGGCCACCCCGTCGAAGTCGAAGCGGCCGAAGTGGGAGCGGTAGGTCTCGTCCTCGCGCCGGGCCACGGCGTCCACGACGTGGTCGGAGAAGAGAGCCTGGAAGCGGTAGGCATCTTCGGCGTCGGTCTCGATGTCCAGGTCCTTCACCAGCCGCGGGACGCCGTGCAGGGCGGCCGCAGCCCCGCCCACGACCTTATAGGCCACCCCGACCTCTTCCAACCGCCGGGCGATCTGGCGTAGCACTGTTCGCCAGTGGGGCTCGTTCCTCATCACTAGTTACTCATTACCTCCCCCGACGAGCCACCCACACTTGCTCTGGCGAATCGTCGGCGAAGGGGCGGCGGTCGAAATCGCCGTAGAGGGTCTCGATCTGGAAGCCGGCTTCCTCCAGCAAGTCACGAGCCTGGTAGGGATCGAGCCAACTGAAGCTGAGGCGCCGATACTGGCGGCGGATCACGACGCCGTCATCGTCCAATTCATCGGTCCAGGTGATGATCCGCAAGGTCTGCGCTTCAAAGTTATAGCGGACAATCTCCCAGAGAAGCAGATCGTGGCCGGTTGCGGCGTCGGTGTACTCGCCCCACAGACCGACACCTTGATGTCGTCGGGCCGCCTCTGGGCTGAACACGAAGTGATCGAAGACGAGGCGGCCGCCGGGGGCCAGTTGGTCGTAGATGTGGCGCAGGCCGGCCCGCTTGTCGTCCAGAGTCACCAGGTGGCCGATGGTGTGGAAGGGAATAGCGATTAGTTGGGCCGGTTCGGGCAGGGCGAAATCGCGGAAATCGGCCTGGATGAGGGTGAGCAGGTGGGCCACACCGGCGGCCTCGGCGTGCTCCCGACATAGTTTGAGCATCTCGGCCGAGGAATCCACGCCGATGATGGCCTTCCCCTGCCGGGCGGCCTCGATGGCGATGCGACCGTTGCCCACGCCCAACTCGACCACCGGCCCCGCCGTGCGCAGGTACTCCTCAACGTAGAAGGGTAGATTGCGCTTCGTGACCGGCGCCCCTTCCACCCAGATGTCGTAGATGTCGGCAAAAGTGTCATACTCGACAGGTTGTTGCATGGTAGATCCTCCTCACAATTCTATCCTCCGCCGTGCTGTCGGCAGAAGGCAATCTGCAGCCCCAGGTGAAATCGCGCCTTCTCCTCATCCTCTGCCTCCAGAGCCTCTGGTTCCAGTTCGACTGTGGCGATACCCTCGTAGCCATCCTGCGCCAGCCGTTTGAGGAGCGCGTCCAGTGGCAGGAAGCCGTCCTCCAGACGAAGATGCTCCCGAACACGCCGCCCCTCCTGGCGGGCGTTGGACAGGTGCACGTGCACCACCCGCTCCCGCAGGCGCTCGTAGACCATCAGTGGGTCCAGCCCTTTGGTCGCCAGGTGGGTGGTGTCGAGGTTCAGGTGAGGGAAAGCCCCCCATTCCTCCAGCCGGTTCATCCGCCAGAGGTCCAGCGGCGCGATGGGCCACCAGCGGATCCACTTCAGCGGCATGTTCTCCACGGCGATGAGCGGATTGGGATGAGTCCCCTGCCAGGCGATGAGATCGTTGCGGAGCCAGCGGACATACGCCCCTTCCCTAAAACGGGGCAGGTGCACGATCATGACATCCGCGCCTACGGCCCTGGCCAGTTCCGCTGTCGCAGCGATGCTCTCTAGTTGAGTCCTGGGCCAGGCTGCCAGCCGCCGGGGACGGAAGGGAGCGTGGACGCTCAGGATGGGCAGACCGTAGCGATCCATCAGCCGTCGCAGGTAGACCGGCTGGCGGGTATCGAATCTCAGATCAACGAGCACCTCGATGCCATCGAAGCCGGCCTCGGCCGCCAGGGCAAAGACGCGGTCCAGGCCATAGGTGTAGAGAGAGCCTGCAGAAAGGGCAAAACGCATTGGTCATTCTCCTCGTCTTGGTGGTGAGTTTTCTTGTTAGCGCATTTCCCGGTACAGGTCGCGCAGACAGCCGATCTCGGCACCGTGATGGGCGTCGTGGTGGATCATGGTCCAGAAGATGCGCCAGGTGGGCCAGGGTTCTCCCCAGTTGGTGAGCCGCATTTCCTCCAGAGCTTGCCCTGAGCTTGTCGAAGGGTCGGCGTCACTGAGGCCGTTCAGTGCAACCCGCAGCCGGGCGTGGCCCTCCTCCAGCCAGGCGATGGCGTCGGCGGCGGTGTGGGGAATCTCCAGTTTGTCCCAATCCAGCTTACCAGGGCCGAAGGCGTACTCGTGGTACATGATCTTGCAGGCCGCGATGTGTACCAACCGCCAAGCGATGGTGGTGAATGGCGGGGGATCAGGGTCTGGAATCGCATAGTCCGCCACCCAACAACCATCCTCGTTAGGATGCACGGTCCAGCAATCGGGCACCGGTTCCCAAAAGAACTCCTCATCGGTCAGGCCTTCCAGGCGGCCATGCAGGGTCTCCCAGGCCTCGTCCATTTCGGTAGCTAACAGGTCAACTGTCTGTCGTGGCATTGCTCCACCTCCTCGCTTCGCAGGCCCTGGGCGTGCTCGCGGTCGTGGGACAGGAATACGCAGACCCAGTGGTAGGGTGCGATGTCCGGGCCCCAGGGGCTGGGGAAGGATCGCTCCAGATGGGTCTGGCTCATCCCCTCCAGAACCTCCAGCAGCGCCCGGCGCACCGCGTGGAGTTCGTCCCACGCCGCTTCCCATGGCTGGTGACGGCGGGTTTCAACGTGGGCCCGGTTCCAGGCGTCCAAGTCCTCGACCTGCTCGACCTGAGGCGCCTGGCCAGCGGCCATCTGGCGCAGGCCATCCACGCCCAGCCATTCCCAGTCGGCCACGTGCCCCAGCACGTCTTTGAGCGTCCAACGACCGCAGACAAGTCGTGATTCCCGCTCTCCGGCTGACACCAGAGCAATGGTGGCCAACAGTTCGTCGCGCGCAGCAGCCAGGGCCGCCAGCAGGACCACCTTGGGACCAATCTTACCTTTCAAGCCTTCAGCCTCCCGCCAGACTGCGATTTGGGCGGCGTGTTCGGCGTCGTGCCGCCACTGGACCTCCACACAGCCAGGGAAGGACCAGTCCTCACCTTCAAAGAGCCGCTGTCGGGAGAACTCCTCCTCGGGTAAAGCTCGCAGCCAGTCCACCCAGGCGGCGCGGGCCTCCTGTAGTTCAGCCAGCACTTCGGTCAGGGCCCGCTCCCCCCACGCCGCTACGACGGCCGCATTGTAGCTGTCCATGTCCCGCACCGTGGTGAGGTCAGGATGCTCCCCGCCTGCCATGCGCTCCATCTCCTGCAGCTCCCAGCGGTCCCAGGCAGCGATGTGGGCCAGCAGGTCCTTGACCGTCCAGCCGTCAAGGAATGGCACCTCGCTGAGCGCTGTCTCATCCAGGCCGATGAGTTGCTCCAGCAGTTCAGCGCGTTCGGCAGCCAGGCGAGCCAATAAATGGACTCGCCTGGACGACCGTTCACTTGCACTCTCACCAGTGTTCATACCGCACCAACTCCGACAACGGTTTGCGCTCTTTTGGCTTGGGCTGGTCTGCTGGATACCCCAACGGGGTGAAGGCGATGGGTTCTACATCGTCGGGTAGACCCAACACCTCACGGGCTGCCGTGGAGTTGAAGGCGGCTATCCAGCAGGTGCCCAAACCCAGGTTGGTAGCAGCCAGGATCAGGTGATCCATGACGATGGCCACGTCCACGTAGGTGTAATCCTTGCCGTCACGACGGACCCAGCCCTGAGCAGGAACCCCACAGGCGCAGATGACCAGTGGTGCTTGCACGAACCAATCCCGGTTATAGATGCGCTTCAGCTCCGCTTCTCGACCCGCGGTGTGGATCACGATGAGCTGAAAGGGCTGGAG
>CAYUPJ010000018.1:0-36088 GCA_964446635.1 uncultured Anaerolineae bacterium | reverse complement strand
CTAGATTTGCTATACTTCAGGACGAACCGTGTAAATCCCAGGGGAAAGCAGGATCAACAATTGGAAGTTAGAGACACCATCCACGAACGCTTGGCGGAGGCCTGGCGAGTCAAGCAGGCAAACTTCCCCCCAGAAATCGAGTTCGTGTATCCGCTCAATACTGCGCTCATCAGCCTCACCGGTCACCACTGCGACCTGGACTGCGCCCACTGCGGCGGGTATTACCTCCAGCACATGGCCCCCATCTGGCAAGCAGAGGTGGGAAAGGCCACCAGTTACCTGATCTCCGGTGGCTGCGACGCCTCAGGGCGCGTGCCAGTGACCCGCTATCTGGAGCAAATAAAGGCCCTCCGCCAGAGGCGCAAGATGAACTGGCACGTGGGCCTCATCGAGGAGGCGGACCTCCTTGCTATCGCCCCTTACGTTGATGTCGTTTCCTTCGACTTCGTGGGCGACGACGAGACCATCCACGAGGTCTACGGCCTCGATTGCACTGTCGCTGACTATGTGAGAACTTACCAGATGCTTCGCCGACACACCAGAGTGATCCCTCACATCACCATCGGCCTGCGGGGTGGGGCCATCGGCCACGAGTACCAGGCTATGGAGAAGCTCCAGGAGCTAGGCGTAGATGGCCTGGTTCTCACCGTTTTCATGCCAACACCCGGCACCCGCTACGCCCAACGCCAGCCACCGCCCGTGGAGGCGGTAGTCAATATCCTGGCTGAAGCCCGTTTGCGCTTCCCCGATAGGCCGCTCCACCTGGGCTGCATGCGGCCCCATGGTGAGTATCGAGTACAGTTGGACCCCTTGGCCGTGCGGGCCGGCATCAACAAGATCGTGAGCCCGGCCCGTGAAGCCATGCAACTGGCCGAGAAGTGGGGCCTGAGCATCGTACAAGGCCGGGAGTGCTGCGTGTTCTAGCGTCGTTAATGGCGGCACAAACTGTTGACATTGTGAGGAAGCCATTGTATAATCCTTAGGTGCGGAAAACAGGCTAAGAACAACGGACTCGACATACAGAGAGACCCAACTCGTGATAATACCCAAGAGGTGTCAAGCGGAAGCCTGCTTTGAGCAGGCTGGGGCTCTCTAACCTCAGAGTTTAGCCCGAGGCTTGGCTGGAAAGGAGTGGCATATCATGCATGAGCGAATTGTGGTGAACCCCAATATCTACGGTGGCAAGCCCTGCATCAGGAGCACTCGGATCGCCGTTTATATGATTCTGGAACTCCTAGAGGACGGGTTGTCTTTTGAGGAGATCGTCAGGGACTACTACCCGCACATCACCAAAGAGGACATCAGAGCTTGCCTGGAGTACGCCAGGGCAGTCGTCGAGAACGAAGAGATTCACGTCATAGCCGAGGCAGCCGCAGCATGAACCTCTTCGCCGACGAATGTGTCTATCCGAGCACAGTGGCGGTCTTGCGATCCTGGCATCACAGTGTGGAGACCGCCCAAGATGCAGGGTTGTTAGGCCAGGATGATCCAGTGCTCCTGGCTCACGCAGTGCAACGAGGCCCGATTCTGCTCACAAATGACCTCGACTTTGGAGACATCCGCCACTACCCGCCACCCCATCACTGCGGCGTCATCGTCTTGCGAATGCGTCCCAGGACTGCGGACAGGGTTCACGCCATGCTACAACGACTTCTGGAAACGATGACGCAAGAGGAAATGCAAGGGGCTTTGGCCATTGTAGACGCTGTGAAATACAGGGTTCGCAGGGGATAAGTGCAGATTGGGAGGATGAACAGAGAAGCAAGGAGAGAGCTGCCTTTGTTCCTCTGCTCCATTGCTCCCCTGCTCCATGGCAAAAATGGACCTGGTTATCCGAAACGGCACCATCGTCACCTCAAGTGAGACCTATCAGGCCGACATCGGCATCGAGGACGGCGTCATTGCCCTCATCGGGCAGCCCCCCCTCTTTCCCCCCCAACCCTTCGACCTTGCTCAGGGCAGGCGTTGGTGGGGAGGAGGGGGGGGTGAGGTGATTGACGCGACGGGTAAGTACGTCCTGCCGGGCGGCGTTGACGTCCACGTTCACCTGCAGATGACCATCGGGGACATCACCTCCAGCGACGACTTCACCACGGGCACTATCGCCGCCGCCTGCGGGGGCACGACCACGGTCATAGATTTCATTGACCCCCAGCCAGGCCAGAGCCTGCACCAGGCGGTGGCTGAGCGGCGTTCGCAGGCCGATGGACACACAGCCATTGACTACAGCCTGCATCTGACCGCTACCAATGCCCGCCCTGAAACGCTGGCGGAGATCAAAGAGCTGGCTTCCGCTGGTTACACCAGCCTCAAGCTGTACACCACTTACCCGGCCCTGATGGTGAACGACACCCAGATGCTGGACCTCATGGAGGTAGCTGGCACTTGTGGCGTCCTCCCCATGATCCACACCGAAAACCATTGGGTTATCGAGTATCTCAAGAAGAGGTTACTGGCTAAGGGCAAGACCGAACCTCGTTATCACCCCCGCAGCCGCCCTCCCCTGGCCGAGGCTGAGGCAGCCAACCGGGTTCTCGCTTTGGCCCAACTGACGAAGTGCCCCGTTTACCTGGCCCACCTGACCTGCCGGGAATCTTTGGAGGTAGTGCAAAGAGTCCAAGCCCAGGGACAGCGCGTCTACGGTGAGGTCTGCACCCAGCACTTGCTCCTGTCCGAGGACGAGTACGAACGGCCCGGGTTCGAGGGGGCCAAGTTCGTGCTCTCCCCACCCCTGCGGCACAAGTCTAACTGGGAACCGCTCTGGCATGCCCTGGCAACCGGCACCCTACAGGTCATCTCCACCGACCATTGCCCCTGGATGTTCGCTACTCACAAACAGCGAGGGCGGAACGACTTCACCCAAATCCCCAACGGCGCGCCGGGCATCGAAACCCGCGTGCCCCTCATCCATCACTTCGGGGTAAACGAAGGTCGATTATCAATCAACAAATTCGTGGACTTAGTGTCCACTGCCCCCGCCAGGCTCTTTGGCCTCTGGCCCCGCAAAGGCACCATCGCTGTTGGCTCCGATGCCGACATCGTGATCTTCGATCCCCACCAAGAGCGCACCTTAACTCAAGAGAACCTGCACATGAACGTGGATTACAGCCCCTACGAGCGCATCACCGTCAGGGGCTACCCTGTCATAACCATCGCCCGCGGCCAGGTCATCGTCAAGGACAACGAGTTTGTGGGCCAAGTAGGAGCGGGGCAATTTCTAGAGCGCAAGCCTTTTTCAAAAGAGCAAAGGAACAAGGAACAAGGACGCAAGGGAGGGTACCATTGCTCCTCTGCTCCCCTGCTCCTCTGCTCCCCTGCCCCCGTGACCTGGGCCAAGATAGACCTGGATGCCATCGCCCATAATACGCGAGAGATCAAGCGGCTCATTGGGGAGAAGACAGAGTTGATGGCCGTGGTCAAGGCCAATGGCTACGGCCATGGCGCGGTACCGGTAGCCGAAGCAGTTCTGGACAATGGGGCCAGCCGCCTGGCAGTGCATCGCACCACGGAAGGCGTCCAGTTGCGCCAGGCGGGGATCACCGCTCCCATCTTGATTATGGGCTACACTCTGCCAGCCGAAGCGAAAACTATCGCCCGCTGGGACTTAACCCCCACCGTTAACACCCCAGAACAGGCCCAGGCTCTCTCTACTGCAGCTTCTCACCCCTCCTTCATCCCCCCCAAAGCCTGCCCTGAGCAAGGTCGAAGGGTTGGGGGGGAAAGAGGGGGGGGGCTCCCCATCCACGTCAAGGTGGACACCGGGCTGGGTCGCTTCGGGCTCCTGCCCGAGGAAGTTACGGACTTCGTTCGGGCAATTTCTGAATTGCCTGGCCTCACCCTTGAGGGCATCTACACCCACTTCGCCATGGCCGAGGCGGTGGACAAGGCCTACACTCTTAAACAATTCGAGATTTACCTTGAAGTGGTTAAGAGGCTAGAGGAAGCGGGTTTCGCCATCCCCATCAAACACGTGGCCAATAGTGCCGCCACTTTGCACCTGCCGGAGACGCACCTGGACATGGTACGCTGTGGCATCGCCCTGTACGGCCTGCACCCCTCAACCGAAGTGGGGTCGTCTATTCCCCTGCGCCCGGCCATGGCTCTCAAGAGCCGGGTGGCCCGAGTGCGCACCATCCCCCCTGGCTCCTCCATCGGCTACGGCTGCACCTACACTACCAGAGAGCCTACCGTCGTGGCCCTGGTGCCCGTTGGCTATGGCGACGGCTATCATCGCCTTATCTCCAACAGAGGGCAGGTGCTCATCCGTGGGCAGCGTGCCCCCATCGTGGGCCGGGTGTGCATGGATCAGCTTGTGGTGAAGGTCAGCCATATCCCCAACGTGCAGCAGGATGACGAGGTGGTACTCTTGGGGCACCAAGGCGACGATGAGATCAGCGCCGAGGAAGTGGCTACCTGGGCCGAAACCATCCACTACGAGGTGACCACCAGCATCTTGCCGCGGGTGACCAGGGTCTACCTCAAAGGCGGGCAGGTCGTGGCTGTGCACCCTCTTGTGATGCCAGAGATTATATGACCACCATTTTCTTCGCCACCGACGTTCATGGGTCGGATGTCTGTTGTAAGAAGTTTATCAACGCTGGCAAGTTCTACAAGGCCGAAGTGCTGATCCTGGGAGGCGACATGACCGGCAAGGCGATCATCCCTTTGGTCAGGCAGGCTAACGGCTCGTACAAGGTCACGCTTCTGGATCAGGAGACTGTCCTGACAGACGAGGATGAGGTCGCCCGGATGGAAAAGATCATTGCCAATCGTAGCTACTATCCGATGCGCCTCGAACCAGACCAACTCGGCGAACTGAGCACCCGGCCGGAGTCTATAGATGAACTCTTCGTCCAGCACGCGGTGGAGACGATGCAGAAGTGGGCCGAGTACGCCGACCAGCGGTTGAAGGGGACGGGGATAAAGTGCTTCGTGTGCCCTGGCAACGATGACATGTTCGCCATAGACGAGGTGATCAAAGCCTCGGAGCATCTCACCCTGGCTGAGGGGCGGGTGTTGGAGGTGGCTGATCATAACGTCCACAATCCTCCCTACGGCTCTGGCCTCGACGAAGCGCCGGAGCTGGACGCGGAGCTAAGGCCCAGGTATGCTGGACGTTCTCTGGTGCCCGTGGGGAGCAGGGCAGTCAAAGAGGTGCTGGAGAAATACCAGCCACCGCTGGCCCTCTGCGGGCACATCCACGAGGGCAAGGGGATGAACAGGATCGGCCGCACTTTGTGCATCAATCCAGGCAGTATGTACGAGCAGGGGATGCTGCTGGGAGCCCTGGTTAAAATGGATAAGTCGGGGGTAAAGCAGTACATGCTGACTTCGGGGTGATGGAAGGCAAAAAGGCCCGCCTCTGGGAGGCGGGCCTTTTTGTTGCGCGGTCGAAATCTCTTACTCAGGCTGTTGGTTCCTGATCCATTTGCCAGGCTCTGTCAAGCGGCGATGATTGACAAAGAAGGGGAGATGTAGTATATTTATGCCGTGCCATCGCCAAAGGGTTTCCGGAGACTTCGGAGGGAGCAAATAGCCACGGGGAGTGAATCATGCCTATCCTGGATGATGTGAAAGAAGAGGCCCTGCGAGTCATTGAGGAGGCCCAGCAATGGGGAGTCTCGTTACGGCTGATAGGCGGCTTGGCTATCAAACTTCACTCGCCCAGCGCCAGCCATCGCGCCCTGGAGCGGCAATATCCCGACATGGATTTCGTGGCCAGCAAGCACGGCAAGGACAAGCTGCCCGACTTCCTGACCTCTCTGGGCTACCAGCCCAATAAGACCTTCAACACCCTCAGCGGCGACCGCCGCCAACTCTACTACGACCGTGAGCGGGATCGCCAGATTGACATCTTCATCGAGCACTTCGAGATGTGCCACAAGCTGCCCCTCGGTGAGCGGCTGGACGTGGAGCCGATCACCATCCCCCTGGCCGAGCTGTTCCTCACCAAAGCCCAGATCGTCGAGATGAACGAAAAGGACATCCGCGACATCTGCGCTTTGGTGTTGGATCACGAGGTAGGGCCAGGTGACGAGGAGATGATCAACTCAGGGCGCATCGCCGAGTTGTGCGCTCGGGATTGGGGCTTGTGGAAGACAACCTCGCTCAGCGTCAACAAGGTCGAGGGGTTCCTCGATCGCTTCTCCCTGGAGCCGTCCGAAGCGGAACGCATTAGGTCTCGTCTGGAGGCCATCCAGAGGGCTATGGACGAGGCGCCCAAAAGCATGGCTTGGCGGATGCGAGACAAGCTTGGCACCCGCGTGCGCTGGTATGAGCTTCCTGAAGAAGTGCAGCGGACATAGATTGACAAAGGCCCTCAAGATCTGTCATGCTTTTAGTTTGCAAGGAGACCATGGCCCTGCTGGAGATCGGCGGCGTGCCTTTTGACGCCGACCTGGTAGTCTTCGACAAGGACGGCACGCTGATAGACTTCGAGTTCATGTGGGGCCGCCTCACCGTGGCCTGGGTGAATCGCCTGACGGCGGACACAGGCGACGAGGCGTTGCGGCAGGAGCTTTACCGCTCGTTGGGATATGACTTACAGCGGCAGCGGACGGAGCCGCAAAGTCCGCTGGCCATCGCCACCACAGGCCAAATGCTCACTATTGCCGCCGCCGTTCTCTACCGTCACGGCATCCCCTGGCCTGAGGCTGAGGAGCGTGCTCAGTCGGCCTTTCGCCAGACTACCGCTGACCTGCCCCTGGCCGACTTGATCCGCCCCACGGGCGACGTGGCTGGACTCCTGGAGCGGCTGCAAGGAGTTGGCGTGCGCGTGGCCGTGATCACCACCGACCATCGGGCGGAGACCGAGGAGACGCTGCGCATCCTGGGGCTCGCTCACCTGGTGGATCACCTGGTCTGCGGCGACGACGGCTTGCCCCCTAAGCCAGCGCCAGACACGCTGCTGGCCACCTGTGAGCGGCTGGGGGTGGAACCAGCCCGCACCGCCGTTGTGGGCGATACCGTGGCCGATCTGCTGATGGCCCAGCGGGCTGGCGCGGGGCTCAAGGTGGCTGTGCTCACCGGTGCGGGCGACCCGGCGTTGCTTGCAACTCACGCCGACGTCGTCCTGCGCTCCATTGATGAGATAGGAGGTATCTACAACCGTGACCAGCTTTCACAACCGTTACCTGCATATTGACCTCAACACCGGTGCCTGATCTTCCTTTGCCTTGCCAGAGGAGGTGTTAGCGCGATACGTCGGCGGCAAGGGGGTAGGGGCTTATCTGTTGCTGCAGGACATCGCCGCCCGCCGTGGCGTCGGCGATTTGTTGGCGGAAGGGGTGCGGGCCGCTGCGAGGCAGATAGGCAGCGGTGCGGACTACTTCGCCATGCACGTCAAGGGGCTGGAGTTGCCAGCCTGGGGACCGCGAGGAGTGCCAGCCATGGGCCTGGCCTACATGACCGCCGACCGTGGCGGCTGCCACCAGCGGGCCTTCCCCATCCTCTACGAGGCAGGGGGTGAGAAGTGGAAGGGACAGAGCTACGAGCGGTTGTCGCTAGAAGGCAAGGCCCAACTGCTGGCCGAGGTGCAGAACCGCCTGGCAGGGTTGGATACGCTCATCACCTGCGATTTCGGGCGCTACGGCCTCAGCGACGAGACTTACCTCGACCTGCTGACGGCAGCCACGGGGCGACACCTGAGCCTGGGCGAGCTGTATCGCCTGGGGGAGCGCATCTGGAATCTGACACGGCTGTTCAACCTCAGGGCGGGCCTGACCAGGGACGACGAAGACTTGCCGCGCCGTTTCAAGGAGGAGCCGCTGCCGGACGGGCCAGCAGCTGGCCACCGCTTCACCGAGGCAGACATCGAGCGGCTGCGGGCCGATTATTACGCCGTGCGCGGCTGGGACGAGAACGGCGTACCTAAGCCAGAGACGCTGGCCGCGCTGGGGGTCAAGTATCCACAAGGGTAGTACGCAATACGCAACACGAATCGAGGTAACACCATGATCCGCACCCAAGGACTCTGCAAGTATTTCCAACGCCACCACCAGGAAGTCAAAGCCGTAGACGGCCTGGACCTGCAGGTGCATGAGGGCGAGGTGTTCGGCTTCCTGGGCCCCAACGGTGCGGGCAAGACCACTACCGTGCGCCTGCTGTCTTGTCTGATCGGCCCAACGAAGGGCCGCGCCTGGGTCAACGACCTGGAGGTAGGCAAGGAGGACCAAAAGATCCGCGCCCAGGTGGGCATCCTGACCGAGGCGCCGGGCCTGTACGACCGCCTGAGCGCCCGGCGCAACCTGGAAATCTACGCCGAGCTGTACGGGGTGGCCGACGTGCGTGGGCAGGTGGAAAAGTACCTGCGCTTTTTGGAGCTCTGGGAGCAGCGAGACGTAGAGACCGGCACCTTCAGCAAGGGCATGAAGCAAAAGCTGGCCATTGCCCGGGCGCTGTTGCACGAGCCGCCGGTGCTCTTCCTGGACGAGCCCACCAGCGCCCTGGACCCCGAGGCGGCCAAGACCGTGCGCGATTTCATCGAGTCGCTGAAAGGGCAGGGACGCACCATCTTTCTCTGCACCCACAACCTGGACGAGGCCGAGCGGCTGTGCGACCGCATCGCCGTCTTCCGCCAGCACCTGATCGCCGTGGACACACCCGAAGCGCTGCGCCGGCAACTATTCGGCCGGCAGACCGTGGTGCACCTGGCCCAGTTTAGCGAACAGTTGGCAGTAACCGTGCGCGGCCTGCCCTTCGTCAAACACGTTGGGGTCTTGCCCGGCGACGGCGGGGCCGGCAAGCTGGTCATCAGCCTGAGCGACCCGACTGCCCAGAACCCGGCCATCGTGCAGGCGCTGGTGGCGCAAGGGGCGCAGATCCAGTTTGTCAACGAGCTCCGGCACTCGCTGGAGGACGTCTACCTGAGCCTGATGCACGACAACCCAGACTCGAAGGGTTTCGCCAACCGTTCGGGTCTAGAAAGAAGCGCCCGATGAAACAGATTCGTACCATCGTCGCCAAAGAATGGGCCGACGTACTGCGCAACAAGATGGTGTTCTACGTCGTCGTCTTCGTGCCGCTGCTGCTGACCGCCATTCCTGTGGTCATGTTGTACATCCTGGGCCACGGGCCGGTCAGCCAGAGCGACTACGAGGAGATGCGCCGCATGCTGCAAAACCCCATCTTCGCCGGCCTGACGCCAGCCGAGGCCATGCAGTCAGCCCTGGCCAGCAACTTCCTGGTGCTGTTCCTGATGATGCCGCTCATGGTCCCCGTGACTATCGCCGCCTACAGCATCGTGGGGGAGAAGGTCTCGCGCTCGCTAGAGCCGCTGCTGGCCACGCCCATCACGACGGCGCAACTGCTATTAGGGAAGGGTCTGGCCGCCGCGCTGCCGGGGGTCGTCATGGCCTGGTTTAGTTACGGCGTTTTCCTGATTTTCGCCCGCTTCTTCTCGGTCAGCGACCGCGTGTTCGGTGTCTTCGTGAACCCGATGTGGCTGGTAGCGATGTTCGTGCTGGCCCCGCTGCTGACGATCCTGGCTGTCAACTTTGGGATTATCGTCAGCAGCCGGGTGAACGACCCACGCGCCGCCGAGCAGTTGGGCGCGCTGATCATCCTGCCGCTGCTGGTCCTCCTCATCGGCCCGCTGGCCGGCTTCATCATGCTGAACAGCACTACCTTCTGGCTGTCCTCGGCGGTTGTGGCGTTGCTGGACGTGGGGCTGGTCTACATCGGCGTTGCGCTGTTTCAACGGGAGACGATTTTGACGCGGTGGAAATGAGAACGTGTTGCGTCCCTTCGACTGCGCTCAGGGCAAGGCTACGTGTCGCGTATTCCGTTTGCCAGCGTTATAACCATGTCAACATTTTAGGAGGATTTGAGAAATGGTTAACATGCGTTCATTCGAAGTCCCCACGGTCGTGAAACATGCGCCTGGGGCCATCACCTGCCTGGCCGACGAGGTCAAGGCCCTGGGAGCCAAGCGGCCGATGCTGGTCACCGACAAGGGGCTGGCGGCCGCCGGCTTGGTGGATGAAGCCACCAAAAGCCTCAAGGCGGGCAATGTGGACTACGTCCTGTTCGACGGTGTTGTTCCCAACCCACCCATCAAGCTGGTGGATGAGGCCGCAGAGGTCTACAAGGCGGAAGGATGCAACGGGCTCATCGGCTTTGGCGGTGGCAGCAGCATGGACACGGCTAAGGCCATTGGCGTGGTGATCATGGGCGGCGGCTCGATTCTCGACTACGAGTGGGCTGTCCCGCAGCCCATCCGGAAGCGCATTCCGCCCCTCATCTGCGTGCCTACCACCGCCGGCACTGGCTCCGAGGTGACGCTGTGGGCGGTGATCACCGACCCCAAGCGCAAGATCAAGTTCAACGTCGGCGGCACGGGGCTCATCGCCCCAAATGTGGCCCTCATTGACCCACGGCTGACGCTGGGGCTGCCATCGCGCATCACCGCCGGCACCGGCATGGATGCCCTGGCTCACGCCATCGAGTGCTACACCTGCGCCTATGCCCAGCCCTGGCCCGACGCCGTGGCCCTGTGGGCCATCGAGACCATCGGCCAGTGGCTGCGCATCGCCTACGCTCAGGGGCACAACGAAGAGGCACGCTACAAGATGGCTATGGCGGCCATGCTGGCCGGCATGAGCTACGGCACGGAAAGCGCCGGCGCGGTGCACGCCATGAGCCAGACGGCAGGTGGGGTCTACGATCTGCCCCACGGCGAGCTTACCGCCGCGCTCCTGGCCCCGGTGATGGCCTATAACTACCTGGGCGAGCCGCACAGGTACGCCCGCATCGCGCAGGCCATGGGCGAGGACACCTGGGGGCTGACGGTGTGGGAGGCAGCAGAGTTGGCCGTGGAGGCGGTGGCTCAGCTCACGGATGACAGGAGGTTGCTATGACTGGTAAAGACAATCTGCTCCAAGAGCTCCAACTCGCCGTCGTCGAGGGCAATGAAGAGCGGGCCAAGAAAGCGGCCCAGGAATGTCTGGTGGCTGGAATAGACCCCCTGAAGGCCGTGGAGTACGGCCTGCGCGACGGCCTGCGCATCGTCGGCCAGAAGTTCGAGCGGCTGGAGGCCTTTCTGCCGGAGATGATAATGGCCGCCGACGCTGGCAATGCGGTCATGGAGGTGCTGGAGCCAGCCATTGCCGAGAGCGGCCGACAAGCGGAATCGCCGGGCACGGTGGTGATCGGCACGGCCAAGGGCGACATTCACACCATCGGCAAGAACATCCTGGCCATGTTGCTCAGGCTGTCCGGCTTCCAGGTGCACGATCTGGGAGAAGACGTGGCCGCCAGTGCATTTTTGGAGGAGGCCAGAAAGCACAAGGCCGACATCATCGCCATCTCCGCTCTGATGACCTCCACCATGCCAGGTCAGCGAGACGTGATCAATCTCCTGAAAGATGTGGGAGAGCGAGACCAATATGCGGTCATGGTCGGCGGCGCGCCGGTTACCCAGGACTGGGCCAACCAAATCGGGGCCGATGGCTACAGCGAAACGGCCAGCGGCGGAGTGGCCTTGGCCCTCAAGCTGATAGACAGGTAATGGAGGGAAAATGATCACTTTCTTCGAGATTATCAGGCGGGCGCTGAACGGTCCTTATTATCCTGAAAAAGACTTCGCCATGAAGGTCGTAGTCCCCAAGCTCAGGGAGGTGGTGAAGAAGTACGACATCCACTACGACCCAGAAACGCCCGTCCCAGACGACGACAAACTGGCGGACGACGTGTTCCAGGCCGGGCTGGAGCTTTGCGCCGCGACCGGCGCCTACTGCACAGACACCAGCCGCGTGATCCGTTTCACCAGAGAAGAGATCCTGGAAGGCCTGAGGGACGCCCCCTCCGCGCCGGTGTTTGGCGAGGGGGCCGATAGGAAAGCGATGCTGGCCCGTAGGCCGGAGAGCAGCGATCCACCCTACTGCTTCTTGGGAGCGGGCGGCGGGATTGTCACCAGCGAAGAGGTGTACGTCAGGCTGGTAGAGGGCTATGGGCGCAACCCGCTGATCAACTCCGTCACCTGCCCTACGCTGACCAAGATCAATGGCCTGGACGTCCAGGCCGGCTCTCCTCTGGAGCTTCTGGCCTGCATCCGGTCGGTGGAGCTGGGGCGCGCGGCTCTACGCCGGGCGCAGCGGCCAGGGCTGCCGATCATGAACTCTATCGCTACGGCAGTGACCGCTGCCGGCAAAATCGGCGGCAGTGCATTTGGGCTGCGGGATTCCGACGCCTGGCTTATCGGCTTCACAGAACCGCTCCAAGTCCCCTTCGAACGCCTGAACGAAGTCGCCTACGTGCTGGCCCGAGGGGGACAGGTGGTGGGCGAAAGCGGGCCGATCATGGGTGGCTACGCTGGCGGTCCAGATGGCGTAGCCGTGATCAACGTGGCCTATCACCTACTGGCCATACTGATTCTGAGGTCCTCCGCTCATCTGACCTTCCCCATGGATTTCAGATACGGCTGTAACACGAGTCACGAGATAATATGGTCCATCAGCGTCAGCACTCAGGCTATCTGCCGCAATAGCCCCTTGCCGCTCCTGAATCTGACCTACGTGGCTGCTGGTCCGATGACCGAGATGTGCCTGTACGAGATCGCCGCCGCCAACGTGGGCCGCGTGGCTTCCGGCGGCGGCATTGAGTTTGGCGGGGTGGCCAAAGCCATAACCCTCGACCACATGACGCCGATGGAGCCCAGATTTGCTTCCGAAGTGGCCCACGCTGCGGCCGGCATGACCCGGGCGGAGGCCAACGAGATGGTCAAGAAGCTGGTGCCCAAGTATAAGGATAGGCTATCCGATCCACCCAAGGGGAAGAAGTTCCAGGAATGTTATGACTGGGGCTCGATAGAGCCTTGCCAGGAATACGTCGAGCTTTACGGCAGGATCAAGGATGAGCTAGCGGGCTACGGCTTGATGTTCAATTGGTTACAGGGTTGATTTTCGATCTAAGAAAGTTCTCCATTCACGATGGACCGGGTATTCGCACCACGGTTTTCTTCAAGGGGTGTCCGCTGCGCTGTTGGTGGTGCCACAATCCAGAGGGCCAGTCTCCAGGACGAGAAATAATGTTTCGAGAGAGGCGGTGCATCCACTGTGGGGCCTGTCAGGCCATCTGCACCCAGGGCGCGATCTCTATGGACGGTGATGTTGTGTCCACCGATAGAGAGAAATGCAGGCTCTGCGGAACCTGTGTCGAAGCCTGTTATGCCGAAGCCCGCGAGATCGTGGGCCGGGAAGTGACGGTGGCGCAGGTGATGGCGGAGATTGAACAGGACAGCGCCTTTTACGACCAATCCGGCGGAGGGGTGACCTTTTCCGGCGGCGAACCCCTGGTGCAGCGGGATTTTTTGCTCGCCCTCCTTCGAGCCTGCCAGGAAAAAGAGATTCACACCGCTGTGGACACCTGCGGTTTCGCGACTTGGGAAACCTTGAATCGCCTCCGGGAACACGTGGACCTGTTTCTGTACGATCTCAAGCTGATGGATGATGCCAGGCACCTGAAATACACCGGCGTGTCCAACCAGTTGATCTTGAGGAATTTGCAGATGCTTTCCACACTGGGGCATGACATCATCCTTCGTGTGCCCATCATTCCAGGGATAAACGACGACGAGGAGAACATTCGCCAAACAGGGGCGTTTGCGGCCGCTTTGCCCTGTCTGAAGCGGCTGGACGTTTTGCCTTATCATCACGCAGGCGCCGAAAAATGCAGTCGGCTGAACAGGGTCTATGGATTGCCTGAAACCCGTTCCCCTTCTGATGAGAGAATATCCAAGATGGTGCAAATTCTGCAAGGTTTTGGCTTGCCAATAAAGATAGGAGGTTGACACCATGACGATGAGTCAAAGAGTTGCTCGTCTGAGACAGCAAAGCCTGGACGCCAGGCCCACCATCTCGGCCGAGCGAGCAGAGCTGATGACCGAATTCTATCGGCAGGACTTAGGGCTGGTATCCGCGCCCGTGCGCCGTGCGCTGGCCTTTCAGCACTTGATGGAACGCAAGGCTATCTGCATCAACGATGGCGAACTGATAGTCGGCGAAAAAGGCCCGGCCCCCAAAGCGGCACCCACCTACCCAGAGCTGTGCTGCCATACCCTGGAAGACCTGGATATCCTCAACTCGCGGGAAAAGATACCCTTTGCCGTCAGCCCCGAGGCCCGGAAAGTCTATGAGGAAACCATCATCCCCTTCTGGCGCGGGAAAACCATGCGCGAGCTCCTCTTCCGGGAAATGACCGAAGAATGGAAGGCCGCCTATGAGGCCGGCATCTTCACCGAGTTCATGGAGCAACGCTCCCCTGGGCACTGCGTGCTGGATGACAAAATCTACCGCAAAGGCTTCCTCGATTTCAAGCGAGACATCCAGCAAAGCCTGCAAAAGCTGGATTATCTGAACGATCCAGAAGCTTACCACAAGCAAGAACAACTCAAGGCGATGAACATCTGCGCCGACGCGTTGATCCGCTTTGCGGAACGCCACGCCGAAAAGGCCCTGGAGTTGGCCCAGCAGGAAGCCGATCCCCAGAGAAAGAAGGAGCTGGAACGCATCGCCGAGGTCTGTTCTTACGTTCCGGCGCACGCCCCGCGGGATCTCTGGGAGGCGTTGCAGTATTATTGGTTCGTCCATCTCGGCGTGACCACGGAGCTAAACCCCTGGGACGCTTTCAACCCCGGCAGGCTGGACCAGCATCTGTATCCTTTCCACAAACAGGGGCTGGAAGAGGGAACGCTCACCCGCGAGCAAGCCGAGGAGTTGCTGCAATGCTTCTGGATCAAGTTCAACAACCAGCCCGCCCCGCCCAAAGTCGGGGTCACGGCAGCCGAAAGCAGCACGTACACCGATTTTGCCCAGATCAACCTGGGAGGTCTGAAGGAGGACGGGTCGGATGGCGTCAATGAGCTCACGTTCCTGCTGCTGGACGTGGTAGAGGAAATGCGGCTGCTGCAGCCCAGTGCTTCCATTCAAGTCAGCAAGAAGGGCCCCGATAGATTCATCAAGAGGGCGGCCAGGATCATCCGCACGGGCTTTGGCCAGCCCTCGGTATTCAACGCCGACCTGATCGTCCAGGAGCTGGTTCGGCAGGGCAAATCCCTGGCCGATGCGCGGAACGGTGGCACCAGCGGTTGCGTGGAAACTGGCGCGTTTGGCAAGGAGAACAACAACCTGTCGGGCTATTTCAACATGCCCAAAGTGCTCGAGATCACGCTCCACAACGGCGTTGACCCGCGGACGGGCAAGAAGATTGGCCTGGAGACGGGAGACCCCACCCAATTTGAGACCTTTGAGCAATTGTTCGAGGCCTATAAGAAACAGCTCAATTACTTTGTGGACATCAAGGTGCGCGGGAACAACGTCGTCGAAAGGCTGTACGCCAGCTATATCCCTGCGCCGTTCCTTTCGCTGCTGATTGACGATTGCATTGCCAGCGGCAAAGATTATCACGACGGCGGGGCGCGCTACGACACCACTTACATTCAGGGCGTAGGCGTAGGCACGATGGCCGATGCCCTGACCGCGCTCAAGTATAATGTCTTTGACCAGAAGACCTTGACCATGGCTGAACTGCTGGCCGCCCTGGGCGATGACTTCGTGGGCCACGAAAGGATGCGTCAACTGCTGCTGAACAAGACGCCCAAATACGGCAACGACGACGACTACGCCGACAGCGTGATGGTCGCCGTGTTTGATGCCTATTTCGACGCCATAGACGGTCGCCCGACCACCAAGGGAGGGACCTACCGCATCAACCTGCTGCCGACCACCGTTCACGTATACTTTGGATCCGTGGTCGGAGCCACGCCCGATGGGCGAAGGGCAGCGAACCCCCTCTCTGAAGGCATCTCGCCCGTGCAGGGCTCGGACCGCCGTGGCCCGACGGCGGTGGTCAAATCGGTAGCCAAGATGGACCACGTCCGCACCGGTGGTACGCTGCTCAATCAAAAATTCACCCCCCAGTTGCTCAAGGACGACGACAGCCTGGACAACTTGGGTCACCTGATACGAACGTTTTTCAAGCTGGACGGCCACCACATCCAGTTCAACGTCGTGGATGCTGCCACGCTGCGCGCTGCGCAACAGAACCCTGAGCAGTACCGAGACCTCATCGTGCGCGTGGCAGGCTACAGCGACTATTTCTGCGATCTCGGCCAAGTATTGCAGGATGAGATCATTGCCCGCACGGAACATCAGTCGTTTTGAGATAATCAATTGAGGCTTTTGGCCAACTGCATATCCTGGTGAACAATGCCGGTATAGTCTACCGCGCTACGGTGGTGGATACCACTGAGGAGGAATGGGACGACACGATGGACACCAATGCCAAAGGCGCTTACCTGATGTCCAAACATGCTATCCCCTGGATGATTAAGAACGGCGGCGGAGTCATCATCAATACTGCTTCCTACTACGGGTTAGTAGGGGGCAAGGAGGCGGCTGCCTACTGTGCTTCCAAGGGGGCGATGGTGCTCCTTACCAAAGCCATGGCCTTGGATCATGCTGCCCAAAACATTCGGGTTAATTGTATCTGCCCCGGCAGTGTGGATACACCCATGCTAGAACAGGAGATGGAGGAATTAGGGGGCGTGGAGAAGCTCCGTCCCCTCTTCGCGGCCAAGCATCCCTTGGGCCGTATTTGTTCACCAGGGGAGGTAGCCAGAGCAGCCCTATTCCTCGCCTCTGATGACTCGGCCTTTGTCACCGGTTCTTCCCTGGTCATTGATGGTGGCATCACCGCGGGATAATTAGTGAAGTGAGATTTGACAAATCAAGCCAGGTGTAGTACAATCGCAATGTATTTGAGATATATCTCCAACTCCGAAACGCCCTCCTGGCCACGCAATCCTCAAGTTGCAAGCCCTTGACAAGGAGTGCCTGTGCGACTCTCAGCGAAAAGGCTTATCATCTTGTTAAAGAAAAAGCTGAATTCCAACAGGGGACTAAAGCCGCGTTGTAAGCATAAAGGCAGTGCCCAGCAAGCGCTGGAGACTGCCTTTTCGCATATCTGAGAGCGGAGCTTGCCGATTCAACCATCGTGATAGGAGGTGATCAAGCCTAACAAGTAATATTGGTCAACATTCCTGAGTCGGGTATAAGGGCTGGGCTCCCTTCGTCAGTCAGGAATTTGCTGCAAGCTGTCAAAGACGGCTTGCCAGCAGGAAAAAACAAAGGAGGAGTTCAAATGAAAGGGAAATTCTCAACCTTAATCGTAGCTGCCGTGGTTTTCGGCTTGTTGGTAGCTGCTTGCGCACCGGCTGCAACCCCGACCCCAGCTCCAGAAAAAGTCCTCAAGATAGGAATTGAGGGTCCTTTCACCGGACCTAACGCCAGGGTCGGTGAGGAGTTTTGGGATGCTGTCACCATGGCGTTTGATGCCATCAACTGGAAGATCGGTGACTACAAGATTGAGATTGTTAAGATTGACGACGAGTCGGATCCCGAGAAGGGGGCCAGGGCTTACGAGGAGGCCGTCGTCAGGGACAAGATCGATGCCGGGCTGATTAACTGGCATAGCTCCGTGGCGGTCTCTTGCATGGAGATTGCGGCGAAGTACAAGATCCCGCACTTCTTCGGCTTTGGTGCCACGGAACTCGTCAACGAGAAATACGCGTCCGATCCTCAAAAGTACAGCTACTGGATGGGCAAAACTTGGCCTGTCCCATCCAAGTTGAGCGTCGCCTATGTTGAGACCTTGGAGGATGCGATCAAGAAGGGCACCTGGAAGCCAGCGAAGAAGGTGGCCGCCATCTATGGCGAGGATACGGACTGGGGGCGGAGCTTCGGCGCCGCGATTCGCGATCAGCTAAAGGCGGCTGGTTGGGAGATCACAGGGGAAGACTACTTTAGCATGGCTGAGGTTCAGTTCTATCCCCTGCTGAACAAGTGGAAAAGCAAGGGTGTCGTACTCATCGCTGGCACCGCGACCGCACCCGCCTCCTACGCGGCGCTCATCAAGCAAGCCAGGGAGGTCGAGCTGAACGCGTACATCGTCGCCGATGGACTTGGATGGACGGGGGAATGGTATCAGCTCGCCGGCGAAGCGTCTGACTATGTGCTTGACCAGATCCCCCAGTGGACTACTCCCGAAGCTAAGAAGTTCCGGGACGACTTCGAGAAGAGGTGGAGCATAACACCGAGCCCGTCTGCGGCGGGGCAGGCCTATGATGTGACGAATTTCTTCATCAAGCTCGCCCAGGATGCCTTGAAGGATTACGGCGCGCTAAACAAGGAGACCCTATACAAGATTGGCCAGGACAAGCTCTGGAAAGGTGAGCTCACGTACACACGCGCCGATGGCGCCATCATCCACGAGCAGTACAAATATACGCCAGAGACTATTCCTGATCCGGTCGTCGGTCTAGGCTATTACATCTTCCCTGTCATCCAGTACTTCGACGGGCAAGGCAAGATAGTCTGGCCAGATGTATGGAAGGAAGCAGATCTCGCACTACCTCTTTACATGAAATAGCCGGTTTAAGGCCGACAAGTTCCGTCTTGTACGCATCGCAAATTGGAGGGTCTGCTGCTAGGGTCAGAGATCTGGTAGGGCAGCGTAAATCGGATGGCCAGGCCCCGCTGAATAGGCCGCGGGGCCTGGCCATATTCCGAATCCCGACACCTCCGAAGGATGGTTAAACCTCACAAATGCAAGGAACCGGACATTCCTGAGGCAGGCCAAAGTTTGAGCCAGGAGTTTCTCATGATACTTCAGACCGAAGGCATCACAAAGACATTTGGCGGATTAGTAGCGTTAAACAATGTCTCCCTAGGCGTGGAACAGGGTGAGATATTCGGACTTATCGGGCCAAATGGAGCCGGTAAAACGACCCTTCTCAACGTCATAGCGGGCGTCCACAAACCGGCTGCTGGGGCTGTCAAGTTTAAGGATGAGGAAATAACCGGGGCAAGTCCAGAGACGATTTGCAGGAAAGGGATCGCGAGAACATTTCAGATTTGTCAGCCTTTCCCAAAGATGACCGCTCTTGAAAACGTAATGGTGGCTACTGTCTTTGGCAACCGTAAGCCAATTGCAGATCCGCGGGCGTGGGCGGAGGAATTGCTTGAGTTTGTCGGGTTTGCCATGCCCAAGGATACGTTGGCTAGGGATTTAAACACCGTTCAGCTCAAGCGCCTCGATTTGGCCAGGGCCTTGGCCAGCAATCCTGAACTCCTATTACTTGATGAAATCGCCGCTGGTTTAACGCCCGCCGAGCTTCTGGAATTGATGGATTTGGTCCGGAAAATCAGGGAACAAAGAGGTGTCACCATTATATTGGTAGAACACGTGATGAAGATGATCATGGGGATAAGCGATAGAGTTGCGGTGCTGCATTATGGCGAAAAAATCGCAGAGGGCACTTGCGATGAAATTGCAAAGGACAAAAAGGTCGTTGACGCATATCTAGGAGAAAAGTATCTCCTATAGTTCTGGGAACGTGATCGATTACTTCGCACATCTTCGTAAAAGGGAGGGGACAAGTTGCTTGAGGCAAGTGATCTCCAGGCAAGCTATGGTTATCTCCAAGTGATATGGGATGTCTCATTGAAGATCTCCGAGGGAGAGTTCGTTGTCCTTATCGGGCCAAACGGGGCAGGCAAGACCACTACCTTGAGAACTATCAGTGGAATAATCAAACCCAAGGCCGGTGAGGTGCGGTTTATGGGGAAGCTGATCGGGGGCTTGTCTCCCGATTTGATTAGCCGAATGGGGATCAGCTTCATCACCGAAGATCTAAACCTGTTTACGGGGATGTCGGTACGAGAGAACCTTCTCCTTGGTGCATACGGTGTCCGGGACAAAAAGATAACGGGTTTCCTGGATTACGTTTTCAATCTGTTCCCAGTGCTGAAGGAAAGACAAAAACAGTTGGCAGGCACGTTGAGTGGAGGGGAACGTAAGATGCTGGCCATCGGTCGCGGTTTGATGGGCATTCCGAAGATGCTTCTGGTTGACGAGCCGTCTCTAGGCTTAGCCCCTAAACTGGCGCTCTCGGTCTTTGACGCGCTGCGAGAGTTAAATCAAAGGGGTATCACCATCCTGCTTGTCGAGCAGAATGTTAGCACGAGCTTGCACATCACAGATCGGGGCTACGTTCTGGAGCATGGGCGAATCGTATTGGAAGGGAAGAGCGCGGATCTTGTAGAGAACGAATACGTGAAAGAGGTGTATCTAGGCTTAGAAAGGGCTGCTGCCTAGGAAGGAGCAAACGGTTATGGAGTTATCCACCCTCTGGGAGTTATTCGTTACCGGCGTGTTAAGAGGGGGAATATACGCCTTAATGGCCATAGGGCTTGCCCTCGTTTTTGGGGTCATGAATATCGCTCAGTTCGCCCACGGCGAGTTTTACATGGTCGGCGCCTATGGGGCCTTCTTTGCTGCCACAGTACTCGGCCTTAGCCCGCTTCCGGCGATCTTGTTCGCAGCCATCGCCAGCTTCCTTGTGGGCGTTTTAGTTGAGAGAATCGCTTTCCTCCCCTTACGCAGAAGATCTGAAGAATGGGTGTTGAACGCCTTCTTGCTGACAGTGGGCCTATCATTCGTGCTCCAAAACGCCGCTCTCACGATATTTGGCCCTACCTACAGGGGAATCCCCGAATACTGGAAAGGTTCCGTCGAGCTCACCCCGGGCTTGAACATTTCAGTGGATAGGATCGCAAGCTTGTTGATAGCCATTGTCGCCATCAGCGCCCTGTGGGTGTTTCTGCATAGAACCCAGACGGGCAGGGCCATACGGGCGGTGGCTCAAGACGAGAGAGGTGCGACGCTGGTCGGCATCAGCTTGACCAAGATCCACGCTCTGACCTTCGGGTTGAGCACGGCGCTTGCAGGACTCGCCGGAGCCAGTTTACTACCCCTTACCCAGGCCTATCCGGCCGTGGGGTTTAGGCCGCTTGTCGACTCGTGGTTTGTTGTTATGTTAGTAGGGTTGGGAAACGTTCCTGGTTCCATCGTAGGGGGCTTCATAGTGGGCATGCTGGAAACTGCTTCCTACTTCTTCCTCGGAGCCGGTTGGCAAGATGTGATCACTCTATTTGTGCTTATCTTGATCTTGTTGTTCAAGCCATCCGGGCTGTTTGGAAGCGAAGTGAAAGGCATATGGGAGCAGTAGAGATGCAGAAACTGGAACGCGTACTCACAGTCATCCCGGGAATTCGATTGCTAGACAGGTTACAGTCCGCATTACAGTCGGCAGGCTTTTCCCTGCTCAGTCTGGTGCTTCTGGCGATCCTGGCCATTGCACCGCTCTTCGTTACGGATGAATACATCCTTCGCCTGTTGGTAGTGAGTTTGTTGTTCGGCACCCAGGCGATGGCCTTTGACTTTACCACGGGTTTCATCAACGTCGTTAATTTTGGATTTGCAGCCTTCGTGGGCGTCGGTGCGTATACCTCAGGTCTACTGGCAGTTAGGCTAGGGGTCAGTCCCTGGCTCGGCTTCTTGGCGGCGCCTATTACAGCCGGGCTGCTAGGGTTCATTACCGGCGTTTTGACCCTGCGTCTGAGGGGCATCTACGCCGCCGTGATGGCCTGGTTTGTGGGACTGGCCTTGATGAGTCTTGCCATCGTGAACGTGGATCTGACCCGGGGGCAGTTGGGCTTGATCGTTCCCCCCCTGCTGCACACGACTGATCAACTCCCTTACTACTACGTTATGTTGGTGATAGCGATTGGGACCTTTGTAGTTCTGAGAATGGTGACTCGTTCCCATGTTGGGCTGGCCTTCAGGGCCATTGGCCAGAATCTTGAGGCGGCACGAGCCTCCGGGGTGAATCCCACTAAGTATAGGGTGCTCAACTTCACCCTCTCATGTGCCTTGGCAGGCCTGCTTGGTACTTTTTATGCCCATTACGTTGGAATCCTGACCCCTAGCGTAATGCATACCAAACAAACCGTCGAGGTATTGGCCCTGGCCTATATTGGGGGAAGGGGGTCTCTCTGGGGAGGATTGCTGGCCGCGTTCTTGGTTATCCCTGTTTTTGAGTACCTCAAACCGCTGATGGAGATCCGTTTGGTCATCTACGGTCTGTTTCTGATCCTGACGATGATCTTCTACCCCGGGGGCCTGGTGGGCATCATTCGGGGCATAGGGGGATCTATCAGAAGGCGAAGGGCGAGCACCGCAGCCAGTGAGTGAGTGGTCCGGTTGGACACCTGTAGTGGCGATGCTGCCAAACAAGGAGATGACGTGGGCAATATCTTTGTCCCCACTTACGAAACCTTCCCTCGCACGGCCGACGTTGTGGTCATCGGCGGCGGTATCGTCGGTGTGGCCACGGCCTTTTGGCTCTCGCGGGCCGGGCTGGACACAGTGCTGGTGGAGATGCGCGACGGACTTGCCACGCTGACCACTGCGGCCTCGGCGGAGTGCTTCCGCGCTCAGTTCACCGAGCCAGCTATGGTGGCGCTGGCGAAGCCAAGCATCGAGATCTTCGAGAACTTCGCTGAGGTCATCGGTATTCCTGGCTATGACATCTCCCTCCATCAACAAGGCTATCTGTTCATAACCGACGATCCCGAGATGGTAGACCAGTTGAAAGCGGCCGTGGAAAAGCATCACAGCCTGGGGGTGACCGACTCTGAATTCCTCACGGACGATGAGGTGCGAGCCCGGTTCCCCTTCGTCTCGCCTGAGGTAGTAGCGGCTATCTTCCGCCAACGCGACGGCTGGTTGGCCTGCCACGAGGCCACTTACGGCTTCGCCAAGGGGAGCAACGCTTGCTTCCTGCTGTGCACCAAGGCCACCGATGTCTTGGTGGATGGACAGGGTGTCTGTGGGGTGGAGACCAGCCGGGGCACCATTTCCGCCCGCGTCGTAGTCAACGCGGCCGGCCCCTTCGCGGCTGTGGTCGGCAAGATGGCCGGTGTCGAGGTTCCTATTGAGCCGGTCCGCCGTCAGAAGGTGATCATCGGCCCTCATGAACGCATCCCTCAGGACGCACCCATGACCATTGACCTGGTCAACGATGCCTACTGGCGACCTGAGGTGAGGGGGGCTCTTATTGGGTGGGTTGATCCCGACGAGCTTGTTGGCAAGCCAGTAGAGAACCTGCCGACCGACTATTTCTTCCCGGGCATCGTGATGGAGAAACTGGCCCGGCTCAGCCCCTTCTGGGAAGAGATCGCCGCTGGGGTGAAGGACGCAGATATCCACATCAGTGCCGGCCAATACTGCTACACCCCCGACGATCAGCCGCTCATCGGCCCGGTGCCTGAGGTGCCCGGCTTTTATCTGAACTGCGGTTACTGGGCCGGAGTGATGCTCTCCCCCATGGCCGGCAAGCGGGTGGCTGATCTGATCACCGGCGCGATGGATCCCCAGGACAACCCCTTGCGCCCCACCCGCTTCGAAGAGGGGATCGTCATCGAGAGCGACAGCTTCCTGCGAGGACACCACTGAAGTGTGCTAGAGAAGGTGAAATGATGAAAGTCCAAATCCCATACGGCCACGATATGTTGGAACTAAAAGTGCCCGAAAGGCAGGTGGTGGGGGTCCGTTCCCCCCGAACCATGCCGCCCGCCTCCGATCCCGACACGCTGCTGCGCCAATCCATTGAAGCAGGTATTGAAGAGCGCGGCCTTGCCGCCAAGGCGAGGCCTGGCGTGAAGGCGTGTGTTGTTATCACCGATCGCACTCGCAGCACACCGAACAGTCTCATCGTGCCCATCGTGCTGGACCAGTTCAATGCCCTCGGCGTGCCCGATGGGAATATCACCGTGATCAGCGGCGGGGGGATGCACGCGGCAGATAGCCGGGAAGACCTGCTGCGTACTGTTGGTCGGGCTGTGTTGGATCGTGTGGAGGTCCTCACCAACGAGCCCGACAACGATGCTATCATGGTCAACTTGGGCACGACGGACATCGGCACCCCGGTGGAGGTGCACTGGCGCTTTGCCGAGGCGGACATCAAAATCGGAATCACCAACGTCAACCCCTGTATGCTGGGCGGATGGGCAGGCGGTGGCAAGATCGTCATGCCCGGCATCTCCAGCCGGCGCGCCATTTACCACAACCACAAACAATTCGTCCAGGTATTGATGGAACTGCGCTGCGCTTCCCTGTTGGGCATCATGCCGCCCCGCAACCCGGTCCGCGCCGACATCGAACAGTATGCGACCATGAGCGGATTGGACATGGTGGTCAACACCGTCCTCGATTCTCAGCGGCGGCTGGTGAACGTCTTTTGCGGCGAGCACGTAGCAGCCCACCGCGCCGCCATGGCCCAGATGCTTCCCAACGTCGAAGTGAGCCTCTCCCAGGCGGTGGATGTGATGATCGCCGGGGTGGGCGATCCAGCCTTAGAGGTCAGCCTGTTCCAGGGGGGGTCCCGCGTCTGTGGTGGGGTTGACCGCTACCTCCGACCAGGAGGCACCCTGGTCATGGCCAATGCCTGCGATGAAGGGATCTACGAGGGGTTCGAGCACCAGGAGTTCCGCGATTGGATGCGTCGCATGCCCACTCCAGCCGAAATCGGCCGGTTGGTCGAGGAGGGCGAAATGGGCGGGGAGAAGGGCTGCGTCCTGTTCACCTTCTCCTGGTTGTTGCATGAGATGGGTTGCCGGATCATTGTGGTTACCGACGGCATGACTGCTGCGGAGTTGGAAGAGGTTCACCTGGACCATGCCTTCAGCTTGCAACAGGCCATTGACGACACCTTGGGCTGCTACGCCGGCGGTGCCTCCATCGGTATCATGCCTTATGCTGGACTCGTTTTGCCAACATTGCCGAGGGAGTGAGTGAAAGGAGTATCCTTGTGCTTCGTCACTGGTACGAGTTTCTCTCGCCCGCTGACCTGGAGTTGATCCATGATACCAGCATGCAGTTGCTGGCCAACGTGGGCGTCGAGTTCCCCGATGATGAGGCGATTGCTGTCTTTAAGAGACACGGGTTCAAGGCCGATGGCCACCGGGTGCATTTCCGCGAAGAGCAGGTCTTGAACGCCGTAGAAACCGCCCCGGCGCAGTTCACCCTCCACGCCCGCAACCCCGACCGAAACGTGACCGTCGGCGATGGCGAGCCGGTCTTCGCGCCGGCCTACGGCGCGCCGTTTATCGTGGACCCAGAAGTCGGCAAGCGCCAGCCGACTATGGAGGACTACCACGACCTGGTGCGGCTGGCCCACGCCCTGCCCAACCAGGACCTGAGCGGTCACCTGCTGGTCGAGCCGGGGGACGTACCAGCAGGGACGGTTCACCTGCGGATGCTGCACGCCCACATGGTGCACTCCGACAAGCCCTTCATTGGTAGCGCCGAAGGAGCGCTTGGGGCTCGCCACACCATGGAAATGGCCGCCATCCTCTTTGGCGAGGAGATAGGGGAGCAGCCGGTGACCATCGGTCTGATCAATCCCCTCAGCCCGCTGGGCTACAGCCGCGAGATGCTCCAGGCCTTGATGGAATACGCCCGCTGGCGGCAGCCGGTCATCATCGCTACGCTGGTCATGGCTGGCTCCACCGGCCCCATCACCCTGGCCGGTGTGCTGGTGCAGCAAAACGCCGAGATCCTAGCCGGCATCACGTTGACTCAACTGATCAGTCCGGGCACCGCCGTCGTCTATGGTTCCACCTCGACCAATATAGACATGAAAACGGGGGCCCTGGCCATCGGCGGGCCGGAGCTGGCGATGGTGGTGGTGGCGACAGCACAGATGGCCCGTCACTACGGGCTGCCGTCCCGCAGCGGCGGCGCACTGACCGACGCCAGCAGCCCCGATGCCCAGGCCGGCTTCGAGTCCATGCTCAGCCTGCTGACCACCGTCAACAGCGGCATAGATTTCGTGCTCCATGCCGGCGGCATCCTCAGTTCCTATCTTGCCTTCTCCTACGAGAAGTTTGTGCTCGACGACGAGATGTGCGGCATGGTGCGCCGCCTTCGACAGGGGATCGCCGTCACCCCCGAAACCCTGGCCTACGACGTGATGGCCAACGTTGGGCCTGGCGGCAATTTCCTCACCGAGATGCACACCGTGAAACGTTGCCGCACTGAGTTCTGGCAGCCAGCGGTCTGTGACCGGGGCGGGCTGGAGGCGTGGATGACCGGCGGCCGGCAGGATGCGGTACAGCGGGCCCGACAGCGCTGGCAGCAGTTGCTGGTCGAGCACGAAGACCCGCCGTTGGAAACGACAACGGCCCGCCAATTGCAAGCGTTCGTGGAGGAACACTGATGGTTTACCCTGATTTGCGCTTCAAACCGAGACTATGGGTGCTCAGCGAGGAGCAGATTGAGCAGATCCACCTGGCGACGTTGGAACTCCTGGAGCGCACCGGCGTCCAGATCACGCACCGACGGGCTGTGGAGATTCTCCACGGTGCCGGCGCGCGTGTGGACGGGAAGCGAGTCCACATTCCCGCCTGGATGGTAGAGGACGCCATACGCACCGCGCCCTGCCGGGTGGTACTGGGCCGGCGGGATGGCCAGCGCTCGGTATTCCTGGAAGGCGACAAGGTCTGGTTCGGCCCGAGCCTGGATTGTGTGGACTACCTGGATCCTTTCACTGAGGAACGCCGGCGGTTCATCAGTGACGATTGCCGCATCACCTCCACCGTGGCCGATGCCCTGCCCAATTATACCTGGGTGATGACCATTGGCATGGCCGACGATGTGTCGCCCGATATCGCCGACCGGGTGATCGCCAAGCAAGTGTTCACCTACTGTGAAAAGCCGTTGGTCTTCTGCTGCAAGGATGCCAACAGTGTACGCGACATCTACGAGATGGCCCTGGTCATCGCCGGGAGCGAGGAACGTTTCCGGCAGGCACCGACCATCGTCCACTACTCCGAACCCATCTCGCCGCTGCTGTACTACGATCCGGCGGTGGAAAAGATCCTCTTCAGCGCCGAGAAGGGCATCCCTCTGATCAACTATCCGGCGCCCCAGGCGGGTGGCACGGCCCCGGTGACCTTTGCCGGTCTGATCGTGCAGGGGAGCGCGGAATCGCTAAGCGGCCTGGTGCTGGCCCAGCTCGTCCGGCCAGGGGCGCCCTTTATCTACGGGGCCTTTGCCACCGTGATGGACATGAGGACGACCGTCTTTTCTTACGCCGCGCCGGAGATGAGCCTGATGATCGCCGCGATGGCCCAGATGGCCCAGTACTACCGCCTGCCCTTCTTTGGCACCGCTGGCTGCTCCGATGCCAAGTTCCCCGATCCACAAGCGGCCGCCGAAGCCGCCTTCTCCTGCTTCAGCTCGGCGCTCAGCGGCGCCAACCTGGTGCACGACTCAGGCTGGCTCGATCACGGTTCGGTCGCCTCACCAGCCTACATGGTGCTGGTCAACGAAGTGCTCCAGATGGTGAACCAGTACATGCGCGGTGTGCCGGTCAACGACGAAACCCTGGCTTTGGACCTGATGGACCGGGTGGGGCCAGGCGCTCACTTTCTGCAAAAGGACCACACCCTGAAGCATTTCCGGGAGGTATGGTACTCCGACCTGTTTGACCGTTCCATCTACGACCAATGGCGCGCAAACGGCGCGAAACGTTTCAAAGAGCGCTTGCGTGAGCAAACCCAAAAGGCGATGGAGCACCAGCCAGCGCCGCTGCCCGAAGAAGTTGTCAAAGAGCTGGAGCGGATGGAGAGGCATTGGGAATAGATTGCAGGGTCAATGCCACACCTGTGTCTCGTGTCCTTTCCGACGATCAGATAGAAGAGATCTACAAGATGTGCACGCCTAGTTCAAAGCCGCCGCCGATAAGCGTCATAAGGGAGAGGAGTAGGAATTCCTGTTGACGGGACGGACAAACGCAAAACAGCAGTACTGTAACCATAGGGCGGGGCTGGGACTCACTAGGGCATCTGTAAACCCCGCCCTTACCATTGTTTGTCTCGGAGGACAAAATTGCATCTTGAGGTCTTGATTCGAAAGACGATTGAGGAGATGGTTCAGAACGCGGGGACAGAGACCTCTTATCGGCCTCTGTTGATCGCCTTTGCCTCCGCCGCCAACCCAGGCTTCGCCCGCCTGCGGGAGATAGCCACCCCCGAACATCTCCTTCCTGAGCAACTCCTGTCTGGTGCCCAGTCAGTGGTTGCCTTTTTCCTTCCCTTCGCGTCGGAGGTTGTCGAAGCCAATCAACGCGCTTCCTACGTGGCCCGGGAGTGGGCAGTGGCCTACATCGAAACCAATCAACTTATTGGCCGCCTATGCCAACGCCTGACGGACATCCTGGCCGAACGAGGGGTGAGGGCCGCCGCAGAGCCGGCCACCCATAACTTCGACCCTATTTCTCTGGTCAGCCGCTGGTCGCACAAAAGCGTGGCCGCCGTGGCTGGCCTGGGCAGCTTCGGCCTGCACCACATGCTGATCACCGATGCTGGCTGTGCCGGCCGCTTTGGCAGCCTGGTCACCGATGCTGAGCTGGAACCCACTCCGGTCGCGGAGAAACAGCGATGCCTTTATTACCATGATGGGAGTTGCTGGCAATGCGTAGAGTTCTGTCCGGTAGGCGCTCTGACCGAAGAAGGGCTGGATAAGAAGCTATGCTACCGGCGTTGCCTGGAGGTGGATGCCCACTTTGCTGACCTGGGCCTCACCGATGTTTGTGGCAAGTGTGCCCTTGGGCTCTGCGCTCTTGGTTCGGCAGTTTGATTTCGCAATGGGGTTGGCTATGAACGAAGTTGTGCTAGACACCATTCCGTTCCACATAGACCTGGATTCCCTCATGAGAAAGCTTCGCCTAACCGAGGGAAGCTCTTCTGCCAGAGAACTCAGACGCATCGCCAGTGATGCCCAAGCCGTTGCCAAACCCAAAGCCGTCTATAAGGTCGCATTCATCGAATCCAAAGGGGAGGAGCATGTCGTTGTTGACGGGATCACGCTAACCAGCCGCGTGCTTCGAGTCAACCTGGAGCAGGCGCATCGCGTTTTCCCTTACGTGGCTACGTGCGGGACGGAACTAGACGAATGGTCGAGCTCGATAGACGACATGCTACAGAGCTACTGGGCCGACACGATAAAAGAGATGGCTTTACGTTCCGCCATGCAAGCCCTGAGTGAACACCTGGAAGACCGATTCCGCCCCGGCCATCTTTCCAGAATGAACCCCGGATCTCTCACCGACTGGCCAATCCAAGAGCAGCGAAAACTGTTCGCGCTCCTCGGCAGCCCAAAGGACGCCATTGGGGTTGAACTAACCAAAAGCCTAATCATGGTCCCCCTCAAGTCTGTTTCCGGGATATCGTTTCCCGCAGAAGTGGACTTTGCCAGTTGCCAACTATGCCCAAGGGAGAACTGTCCCGGAAGAAGGGCCGCATACGACGAAACGCTGTATGACAGAAAGTATCGCCCTGGAGCGCATTAGAGGATATACTCGTGCTTCGTAACCAACATAACACCACCATGCAGTTGCTGGCCGAGCACGAAGACCCGCCGCTGGATGCGACGACGGCCCGCCAATTGCAGGCGTTCGTGGCAGAACATTCGCCCTGACATCTAGAATCCTTGCTTTCTGTATATTACGATTACCTTTATTGATGATCAATATGCTGCAGACTTCTCTAGCTAATTCTTTATTCGCGGTCAGCCTCCTAAGACAAAGATTTAGTGCTAGAATGAAATTATACTTCTGAGGCATAACTTTTACCAGCTTAAACAAAAAAGCGGGGGTGCAACATGAATCTTCTCTCCCAAGAAATTCGATCCATCGCCCTGGCCGCCGGAGCTGACATGATAGGCTTTGCGCCTGTGGAGCGCTTTGATACCGGACCGAAAATAACCCACCCGAATTATTACATGAAACAGGCTCGTTCGGTTGTGGTCGCCGGCATTGGCTACCCACGCTCGATTGGCGAGGTCTGGGGTACATTCGCCGAGGAAGGCCGCCTTATTGCCCCCTATATGTGGTTTGGCTTCGCCTATGTCAATTGGGAGTTGTCAAGGGTGGCATTGAAGGTGGCCAAAGTCCTTGAGTCTCATGGTTACCGAAGTCTGCCTATTCCGCTCTCTTTTATGACGCAGTACCGCTATTTTGAAAGCTTCGACGAAACGGGTCAATACTTGGGCGACTTTTCCCATAAACATGCGGCTCTCGCCGCCGGACTGGGAACCTTCGGATGGAGCAACTTGTTCCTCACCCCAGTGTATGGCGCTCGACAGCGCCTGATCTCGGTGATCACCGAGGCACCACTGGATGTCGGGGACTTAATGAAATCTCAAGAGCTTTGCAAACCTGATCTCTGCGAGTTCGTCTGTGTTGAGATTTGCCCCATCGGCGCTCTCAGCAAAGATGAAGCCCAGGAGTTCACCATGGACGGACACACTTATCGATATGGAGTTCTCGATCACCACCGCTGCCGCTGGTGCTTGGATGGCTTTACACAGGGTTCCGGAAGCCGCACACATCTCGAACCGCCGGAGAAAATTACGCAAGACGATTTCGCACGTGCCGAGAAAAAACGTCATCTCGCGGACCAGGGGCTTTTTGCCGAGGCATAAGTCGACTTCTGCGGCAAGTGCATGCATCAATGTCCCAGCCCGGAATTCGAGTACGTTCCCCAACCCATCGAGCGCTTCCAGGGCCGGACAGGGTGCCGCTACCTGCCCTGGCCGACCTAAGACGACAAGGCGAAGAGGAACTGACCGGGAACTGAGCCTGGGACGAAGTCGTGGGATGACACAGCGCCAAGCTACCTTCGCCAAAGCACTACAGCTTTGGTTTCCGCTAAGTTGGGAGTGGATCATTTGGCAGAAATGTGGCAAAATAGTTGAATAGGCATTAGGTGTGAAAGATACGAGTCGGCTAAGGGGGCCCTGGGTAGGCACGATTGCCGTTCTACTGGCGGCTTCTCTCTTCGCCACCAGCGGCACCATCATCAAGCATCTGATCCAGGGCTACCGCTTGCAGCCGCTGACCGTTGCTGCGGTGCGGATGACGCTGGCAGCGCTGACGCTATTTGGCCTTTTGGGAGTGCTGGACCGGAAGCTATTGCGCATCCGAGCCCGCGACATACCCTTTTTCCTGCTGTTTGGCCTGATCTGTGTGACACTGTTCCAGGCTTGCTGGACGTATGCCGTGTCGCTGATTGACGTTGGGGTGGCGACGGTGCTCAACTACACATCGCCAGCCTGGGCCGTGCTATTCGCCTGGCCCCTCTTGGGCGAGCGGCTCAATCGCCGCAAGGGGCTAGCTCTTCTGTTGACGGCCGCGGGAGTAGCGCTAATCGTGCGCATTTTCGACGCCCAATTCCTGTCTCTGAACATGGTGGGATTATTGTGGGGGCTGGGCAGTGGCGTGACCTATGGGCTATACGGCATCTTCGGACGACGGGCGTTGGGACGCTATAGCTTTTGGACCGTCATCACCTACACCTTTGCTGCCGGTGCGCTGTTTCTGCTGATCACGCAGCCTGTACTGAGCCTTGTCCTGAGCTTCGTCGAAGGGTCTGTCGAAGTATCGGTAGGGCGCATGGTATCCGCCTTCGCTCAGCCCGGCGCGGCGTTGTGGCTGGTGATCTTGGCGCTGATGCCGACGGTGGTTGGCTATGCGCTGTACACCTTTGGCTTGCGTTTCATGGAAGCCACAGTGGCGGCTATTTTGGTCACTGTCGAACCGGTGATGGCCACGCTGTGGGCTGTATTCTTTCTGGGCGAATCGCTGACCTGGCCGCAGATCATTGGGGGTGGGCTGGTCATAGTAGGCGTGATTGTGCTGCAAACCAAGGAGAAACGCACGAACGCCCCCCCTACATCCCCCCCAATGTTGGGGGGGAAAGAGGGAGGGGAACCAAGAGTGAATCACTCAGGTGGACGCTGAACAGGCATTGGCTATTGAGGACACGACTCAGCTAAGGGGGCCGTGGGCAGGCACGATTGCTGTTCTGCTGGCGGGTTCCCTGTTCGCAACCAGCGGTGTACTGATCAAGCACCTGGTCCAGGGTTATGGCCTGCCGCCGCTGACCGTTGTGGCGGCGCGGCACACCTTGGCGGCGCTGGCACTCATTGGCCTTCTGGGAGTGCGAGACCGGCAGTTGTTGCGCATCCAGGCCCGCGACATCCCTTTTTTCCTGCTGTTTGGCCTGATCTGCGGAGCATTGCTCCAGGCTAGCTGGGCGTACGCCGTGTCGCTGATTGACGTTGGGGTAGCGGTGGTGCTCAACTACACGGCGCCGGCCTGGGCGGCGCTATTCGCCTGGCCTCTGTTGGGCGAGCGGATCAACCGGCAAAAGGGAATAGCCCTGCTGTTAACCATCGCGGGGGTGGCGCTGATCGTGCGCATTTTCGATGTGCAGTTCCTGTCTCTGAACGTGGCGGGACTGCTGTGGGGGCTGGCCAGCGGCGTGCTCTACGGGTTATATGGCATCTTCATCCGGCGAGCGCTGAAGCGCTATAGCTTTTGGACCACGATAACCTACGCCTTTGCCACTGGTGCGCTGTTCCTGGTAGCTACACAGCTTGTGCTGAGCCCTGTCGAAGCATCACCATCGCGCATGGTATCCGCCTTCGCTCAGCCCGGCGCAGTGGTGTGGCTGGTGATCCTGGCATTGGGGCCTACGCTGGCTGGCCATACGCTGTTTGCCTTTGGCCTGCGTTTCCTGGAGGCCACGGTGGCGACCATTTTGGCCTCCATCGAGCCGGTGATGGCCACGCTGTGGGCCGCCCTTTTCCTGGGCGAATCGTTGACCTGGCCGCAGGTCATTGGGGGTGCGCTGGTGATAGCTGGGGTGATTGCGTTGCAGAGACAGTCTCACCAGCGGTTATCTCCAACTGTGGGGGTTTACTCGCGAGTTAGGTGGCGTTGGTGAACAGATGAGTGAGATCGTAGAGCGGATTGAGCGTGAAGTTGGGGTGCCCGGTCTCGTGTCGCTCCTTGCGGAGCGCCTTGAGCCAACAGACCTACAGTCTATCCTTCTCGAGGTCTATCGCCTGCGTGCCCGCCGACGGCAGCCGTCTGCAGTATTGTCGGACTACGAAGCCAACCGCTTCGTCCGGCCCTCGGCGCTATCGCCACCGCGCCTACATGAATGGGAGCGCATCGCCTTCTCGGAGTTGCCTGCTGAATTGCAGCCCGTGGCTCTGTCGCCGGTCTGTCCGCTTGGCGCGAGCTCCGCAATAGCCTCGGTAGACCAAAACTGGGCGATTTCCACCGCTCGTAACACCGAGGTGGTCTCGGACTCCACCAACGTCCTGGCCCTGGAATGCGCGCTCCGACGCCGACAGTTCTTACGTGCCCAGCCGAAGTCCACGGATCGCGTTCATCTTGCGGCCAGCCACCGGCTTCTACGGGCACAGCGCTACGACGACCCGAGTCTAGTCCCGCACTTCAGCCTGTTCGCCTTGTGCAGCGCGGGGCGAGACGAAGGGAGCCTGCAGTTTGAGCTCGCGGCCCTGGCGCTTCACCTCCGCTTCTATTTACGGTCGCTGCGAGCCTTCCTTGGGGCGACCGTTCCGCTGCGCCTTTCTGTGAGCGACTTCAGCCCGCAGGCCCGTCAGTCGGTCCTTTCCTCCCGACTCCTGGCACCGATTCGGGAGGAGTTCGGGAGTATTGCTTGCGTCTTTGACAGCCAGCGCACCAGCGGCCGTGGCTACTACTTTGACCTGTGCTTTCACATCCACGCCAGGGCTCCTTCCGGCCGTTGGCTCGAACTCGTGGATGGCGGTACGGTAGACTGGACGCAGAAGCTTCTGAGCAACTCCAAAGAGCGCCTGGTGATAAGCGGAATAGCAAGTGAGCGAGTTTGCACGGAATTCAGCAGCAGCAACGCCACCTGACAATAGGAGGATCAAATGGACGTTCAAGTCCTGGTGGCCTACGCCACCAAGTACGGCGCGACGGTGGAGATTGCCGAGAAGACTGTTGCAGGTTACGCACGAGTTAGGCCGAAGAATTCCGTATGATCACTTGTTAGGTGCCTTCGGAAATTTCCTCGTAGCGAGTAAAAAAATGGCAAATCATAACAACGGAAACACCGACAAATCCCTCGAGCAATGGCTGTGGGACGCCGCCTGCTCCATTCGCGGTGCGAAAGAAGCCGCCAAGTATAAAGATTTCATCCTGCCGCTGGTCTTTACCAAGCGGCTGTGTGACGTGTTCAACGATGAACTCAACCGCATCGCCAAAGAAGTGGGCGGGCGCGGGAAGGCGTTCAAACTGGTGAAGCGCGACAAGAAACTGGTGCGCTTTTACGTCCCGCTCGAACCCGCCAACCCTGAAGAACCCGTCTGGTCAGTGATTCGCAAACTAGCGGATAAAATCGGCGAGCAGTTGACCACGCACCTGCGAGCCATCGCGGATGAGAACCCGCCGCTCAAGGGCATCATTGACCGCGTGGATTTCAACGCCATCACGCACGGACAGCGCGACATTTCGGATGACCGCCTGAGCGCGTTGATTGAGCAAATCAGTTTGAAGCGGCTGGGATTGAACGACGTGGAGCCCGACATCATCGGGCGCAGTTACGAGTATCTCATCCGCAAGTTCGCCGAAGGGAGCGGACAAAGCGCGGGCGAGTTTTACACGCCCAAAGAAGTGGGCCTGGTGATGGCGCGCATCCTGGAGCCAGAGCCAGGCATGGAGATCTATGACCCGTGTTGTGGTTCGGGCGGATTGCTCATCAAGTGCGCCCTCACCCCCGCCCCCTCTCCCAAAGGGAGGGGGGAGAGTGCGCCCGTCAAACTTTACGGGCAGGAGTATGTAGGCACCACCTGGGCGATGGCGAACATGAACATGATTATTCACGACCTGGAAGGCGTGATTGAGATTGGCGACACGTTTAAGAATCCCAAATTCAGGGTGAAGAACGGACTGCAAACCTTCGACCGCGTGATAACCAATCCCATGTGGAATCAAAACTGGTTCAGCGAGAAGGATTACGACGCCGACGAGTTGGGGCGCTTTCCCAAAGGCGCGGGCTTCCCCGGCAAGCAAAGCGCGGATTGGGGCTGGGTTCAGCACATCCTTGCCAGCCTGAACCCTTCGACAAGCTCAGGGCAGGCTGGGCGCGCCGCCATCGTGCTGGATACGGGCGCGGCGAGCCGCGGCTCTGGCAGCGCTAATATCACCAAAGAGAAGCAGGTGCGCCAGTGGTTTGTGGATAACGACCTGATTGAAGGCGTGATTTACCTGCCCGAAAACCTGTTTTACAACACCACCGCCCCAGGCATCATTTTGTTTCTGAACAAGAACAAGCCCGCCGCACACAAGGGCAAACTCTTTTTGCTCAACGCGGGGCGCGAGTTTGAAAAAGGCGACCCCAAGAACTACATCACTGATGAAGGCATTGCCCGCATTGCCGAGACCTTCAAGGCCTGGCGCGAAGTGGACAAGTTCAGCCGCATCGTGAGCAGGGATGAGATTATCAAGAACGATTACAACATCTCGCCCAGTCGTTACATTCACACGGGCGAAGGGGAAGAATACCGCCCGCTTGGCGAAATCGTTCAAGAGTTGCGAGAATTAGAAACAGAAGAAAAAGAAACATCTGAGAAATTGAACAAGATTTTTGTGGAACTTGGTATCTGATGGCTGACTTTTCTTTGCTACTTAAAAAGGCACCGTCTAGCTGGAATGATTTTCGTCTGGGCGATATTTGCACTCGGGTTCAAGGCAACTATCAGCCAGACCCAAATGGTACTCGCCTGTATCTTGGGCTGGAACATTTGGCGCAAGGCTTACCGATGATGGTTGGCAGGGGAAACGAAGCCGATGTGAAAAGCAGTAAGAACGCTTTTCAACCGAACGATGTTTTGTTTGGCAAATTACGACCCTACCTTCGCAAATGCGTTTTGATGCAAGAAGAAGGCGTTTGCTCAACAGACATTTTGGTGTTCAGAGCCAATGACAAAGTTCTGCCCCAGTATCTTTGTTATCTGTGCCACACTGACCAGTTTATTGGTCATGCAAAAGCGACAACGTCTGGTGTTCAACATCCGAGAACATCATGGAACTCGTTGAGCGAATTTCGCTTGACATTACCACCGACTGACGAACAACGCCGCATCGCCCACATGCTCACCACAGTGCAAACTGCCATCGAACAGCAGGCGCGGCTGATTGCCCTGACGCGCGAACTCAAATCCACGCTCATGCGCAAGTTGTTCACCGAAGGTTTGCGTGGCGAGAAGCAGAAGATGACCGAGATTGGGCCCGTGCCGGAGAGTTGGGAAGGAACAACTCTTGCCGAACTTACAAAACCAAATGGAC
>CAYUPJ010000017.1:0-36152 GCA_964446635.1 uncultured Anaerolineae bacterium | reverse complement strand
CGCCCTGGGCTGCCATATGCGCCCCGTGCCCTATGCCGCCTTTGCTGCCGCCTGCTTGATCAAGATTGATCACCAACTGGCCACCATGGGGGCTTTGCGGCGTTATCTGGTGGAGCACCCGGCTCTGGTATGGCTGGTAGGATTCCCATTGGTACGCTCCCGACACTATCCCTGGGGCTTTGATGCTGATGCCAGCCTG
Source organism: uncultured Anaerolineae bacterium (assembly GCA_964446635.1). Taxonomy (GTDB): domain Bacteria; phylum Chloroflexota; class Anaerolineae; order VGOG01; family VGOG01; genus CAYUPJ01. The sequence goes on along the minus strand of CAYUPJ010000017.1, from coordinate 35,953 downwards.
CCCAACCGACGCCATTTCACCCGCCTGCTCCGCACCATGCCCAACCAGCCTCTGCAGGACCTTCTGGACAGCAGCGTGAACCTGGTCCAATCTGAGTTGGCTGAGGTGGGCCTTCGCCTGGGCCAAAGCATCTCCCTGGACACCAAGCACATCCCTTCGGCAGGCTCAGGGCAGGCATCGCCTGGGTCAAGGAGAACAATCCCAAAGCCTACGTCGAAGACCGCTACGACAAGGACAAGCAACTCAAAGGCGACCCCGACTGTCGCCTGGGTGCAAGCGCCGTCACAACCAGCGGCTTTCTTCGTCAGAACCGCTCCTACGCCTACTACCGAGCCCCTCCCCGCCCATACCGTCTCGGTCGGCGAATAGTACTGGGGCTATGCCTCTGGCTTGGTCGCCACCAAGGTCGACGGCTGGGGCGAGTTCGTCTTGGCCGAGCTCACCCAGCCCTTTGACCAGCCCGATGTCTCCTACTTCTTCCCCTTGATGGCCAACGTCGAGCGGCGCTTGGGCTTTCGCCCCAGGTTTGGTGCTTTTGACGCTGCTTTCGACGCTTTCTACGTCTATGCCTACTTCCACCGTGACGGCCAGCAGGACCTGGAGAGCGCTTTCGCTGCCGTGCCTTTCTCTGAGGGGGGTGGACACAAGCTCACCTTCGACCAAAACAGCCTACCCTTGTGTAAAGCCGGCCTGCCGATGCCCCTCAGGTACACCTTATGGTCCAAAACCACCCTTGTCCACCACGAGCGCGGCCGCCACGTCTGCTTACTACTCTTCCCAGAAGAGACAGGCCAAACCTGCCCCATCGATCACAAACGGTGGCCTAAGGGTGGCTGCACCACCACCATCCCCACCAGCATCGGCAGCCGCATCCGCTATCAGCTCGACCGCCAGGGAGAAGCCTACAAGCACGTCTACAAGCAACGCACCGCCAATGAGCGCATCAACAGCCAGGCCGTGGAATTAGGCATCGAGCGCCCCAAATTGCGCAACAGTAGGGCCATCGGTAACATCAACACGCTCATTTACGTGCTCATCAACCTCCGTGCCCTACAGCGCATCCGCCAGCGCAAAGCCAAACGACCCACACAGACCGTGGACACCTGAATTCAGCTGTTAAGAACCCGGCGTTGCTTCGTTTCCCTCAAACGTAACCGACCTGCAGGTCGGTTACGTTTTTTCGTAGCCAAAACGTAACCGATGCGTAACCAACCAAAGTCTGTCCAACCCTCCCAATGACCACAGAAAACGTCAGAACCAGAAAGCTTTTTAGAACTTAGACAAACCGTCATCTCGAAGGTGCCCGTTTTCGCCGTGAGAAGCGCTGATCTTGACAACAAAACGAGGCTTTTGGGCCGAAATCCAGAGATTCAGCCGCAAGTGATTGTCCAAACTCATTTGGTTTCTCTATAAAGCAGCTGATATTCACCGACAAGACCCGCTGCCGGAGGGGGAACGTCTGTCACATCGCCAATCGGGACGTGTGGGAGCTCATGGATCGCTATGGGCTGGAGGAGGTCCCGCTGGAATAGGCGAGCTCACAGAAAACATCTGACAAACGACCCTCTCGGAAAGCCTACACATTCGACAACTCAGGGCATTGCTTCGTCTGTGTTGTCTGGCTCCTCCAGTGGCGGGCCGGAGCCCGGTCGGCGTGGTGGGTGGGCCGGCTAGTACTCGGGGTGGATACTTGCCTGCACGCCATGCGAGGACAAACCACCGGGGAAGGGTTCGCTATCAGGGGCGTAGCTTGCAGCCCCACGAACGACTGTCATCCCCCGACTGACTGGCACCACCGCAGTCTATTGCAGTTGCCAACGTGGAGATCGGGGGCCGGAGGCGTACAGAGCCCGAGTGGTTAGGACAGGATGTTAGTTTCAGCCCTCGTAGTTGTTGGAGTGTTGCTCTGCCGTACTACTGTTGCAGCGCTTCCCCACTTTGATCAGCAGGTACATTCAATGCCTGCTGCATCGAAGCACCACATGATGGGCAGTAATGCACGGTGTACCCACAGGCCGGACACTGCGCTACCTCAGTGGGTGCCGCTGCAGGAGCCGGCACAGCAGCTGGTGTTGGCTCAGCCAGAGACTCCACAGGTGGGGCAGGTGCCTCTTCTGGTGCTTGAACCACCGGGGGTGCAGGTTCCGGAACTGGTTCTGCTGCAGGAGGCGGCGCTGGCACTTGCTCGAGGGCAGCCCCACAGGCCTCGCAGAATCTAGCATCGCTCCTGTTCTTGGCACCGCATACTGGGCAGGTCAGTGGCGGTTCCGCCTGGATTGGGGGCGGAACCTCAAGCTTGGCACCGCAAGAGCCGCAGAACTTTGCTTCGTCACGGTTTGCTGTGTTGCACTGGGGACACGTTTTCATGGCTTACATCTCCTTTCTGGTTCTAATAAAGCCTCAATGTCGTTAAGTTAAGGTACAACTAACTTACGCCTCTCCTAACAACCTTTCTGCTAACTCGACCAGATCGAAATCCAGCCGATTCGCATACCATGGTCTGACGTTCTCTGTGGCAATCTTATGTTGTAATATTGTCAGTGCTTTCTGTGCCCCTGTGGAATCGCCGAATAGTCCCGTCTGGATGATTTTGACTTCAGGGTGATACGGAGTGTCAACGCAATCTGCTAGCCCCAGTTGTGTGTACAGCAACTTGGCTGTATCCACGTCGCCAAGAACGTAGTGTGCCAACGTGATTTGAATCTGCCGCAACAAGGGGAAAGGTGGCGGGAACAATGGCATCAGTGCATCCAGTTCCCTCACCAACTCGCCCATCTTCTTCATTTGTCCTGCTTTGTAATACAACCAAAATGCCGCGAAGATGTAGCGCCATTGATCTTCGGGAGCATCACGTCCCTGGGCTTTGGCCCGCTCCAGTTTCTCCAAATTAGCCCAGGCGGCTTGGGTGAAATACCGCCGTGCCTGCTCATCGTCGCCAAGCAACGCGTAAGCTCGCGCCGCGTTCTCTGCCGGGTCATCAATCGCATACGCTGCGCCGTCCTGTTGACATTCTATGATCTCTGCTTGTGCGTCGCGAATCACTTGTTCCAACTCTTGTCGTGAAGGTAGTTCTACCTGCATCTCTCGCCTCCTAGACGTATGCCTTGACGATTTTGTTAGGCTTGACCTTTTCCAGATAAGTCCGGATATTGCCAATACGGATCTCCGGAGCGGCGACGCCTACGATACGATGATACCCCGCTTGGTCTGAGAAATCCCTTGCCGCCCTGTTGTATGCCTTCAGAAGCTTTTCGTAATCTGCCTTATCCACAGGCCGGAGATTGGGATCATTAATCTTTCTCTCGATCGCCTCTCGCGTGCCATCTTTGCAACGCTCCAGCCAATCGGGATCGTTCTGAAACATCGTCCCATCCCCCGCGTCGCTGGCCAATAGGCCGTTTGTTTTTCCCTTACCGTCGAGTCTTCCGTCAATGCAAGGGCTCTTTTCACTCCCCTTGCATTCCACGGTTGTCAGCTTACCATCTTTACACAAGCAAAGTACATCGGGTTTCCCTGGCCCTCCGACCTCAATGAAAGCGGTATAATTGCCAGTCTTTTCCAGGAAGCGCACGGTGGCTTCCACTCCCTGGCCCTCTGTTTCTCGCCCAGTGGGCCATCTTTCAACCCTTGAGGCGATCACGCGTTTGTCGTGAGCATCAGGCCGCCAGGCGACCACCTCTGTACTGTTCACTTGGGAGACTCGCTGCTCCCCTGCTCGGAGTCTCTCACTGGCCTGCAACACCTTGCTCTCAGCCTCAACAGCCGGCTCAAAGCTTCTATCGGCCACAGCCAGCTTGAGCTTCTCGTTCTCGCTGGCTAGCTCTGGCTTGAAGGCTGCGCTGCCAGATGCTGGCTTTGCTTCGACGACCTTTCTCTCCAGCTCCCGCCGCATCTCGGCTCGCTGTTGTTCTTCGATACGCTTGAGGACCTGTTCTTCGGGTTTGTAAGGGACATCAGGCATGGAAGCACCCCCTATTGTACCCCTAACACGCTCTGTACGCTTTTCACCATCTTCCGCTGGCTGGCGCTGCTGAAGTTCAACTCTGGGCCCACCTGGGCAGCGTAGCATACGGCCACCGCTTTGGTGGCGGCCTCATTCTCCACCTGTATCGCCCGCTCGGCCGCCTCCTGGCATACTTGCGCCAGCCGGGCCCACATCTCCTGGTCGTCGGCCGTGTTCTGGATGGTCCCCACGAAATCGCGTTCTAGGGCCTTATCTTTCACCAGCCGGGCCACCTCGTAGCGATAGAGACACTTCGCCTGGCAAAAGGCGCAACCTGCGTAGGGGATGGGCGCTTTGGCACACAACTGCCTGTATGCCTGGGAGAAGGTTTGCAGGCCTGCTGAGTGACGAGCAACCAGGGCATCCAGCACCTCTTGCCGGTTCTCGAAGTCACGGATAATATCGCACAGGATCGCTGCTAGGTCGAGACGTAAGGTCTCTACGGTGTTGTAGAACCATCCGTAGCGGCGTCCTTTGTCTTCCAACAGGTCAGTCAAGGCCTGCAGCATCGCGAAGAGGGCCACCAGCTTCTCTTGATCCGGCTTCGGCTTTACTACCTGCTCTGTAAGTTTGGCCAAATCGTGATAGCCATAGACGGCCTGGCGTGATTCCTCGATCAGCGAGAGGAAGTAGCGGGAGAAGCGCTCGGCGAACTCGCTGTGGTTGATCACTGCCAGGGCCATGTCACGGACCTCGGAGTCAGCACGGCTATCGCCTGGCTGATGGATTTGGATATGCTGGCTGTAGCCAGGTAGGGGGTCATACAGAGGTTGGCTACAGAACTGCTGCATGGCGCCTCGCACTTGCTTGTCCTTCACTCTCCCTTTGACGTTGGTGCCCTTGAAGTTGTAGACCTCGATTAGATATGGTTTGTCGGCTCCTTCGGCATAGACTACGGCCTGACCTGTATGTAACGTCGTCACATAGCGCTTCTGAGCCTCATCCAGGTTCATCGCCCCGCCCATCACATCGCGGTCGTCCTCGGCCACGATGCGATGCATGATTTTGAGGTTGGTGTTTTTAACAGCGTCAGGTGACAGCTTGGTCGGGATCTGCTCGGCGATGAGCACGCCCTGCCCGTAGGCACGGACCTCCGATAACATGTTGGCGAAAGTCTCCACAGCCTGCCCCTTAACGTTGGCCTCTTCGGTTTGCACCTCGGTGGGCACGTTCTTCAGCAGCCGATGGGCCTCCTCGAAGACGGTTACGTGCTGAAGCCTCGGTAGTGTGTCGTGCATCCTGGCCTGTACGACGCGGTATTCGTAAAGCCGGGTCAGCAGCAAGCCGATCAGGAAAGCTTTCTCATCATCGTTGCCAATCCGCTCTAATTCTAGCACAGTGGGGTGAGAAAGCAACTCAGCCAGAGGGATGGAGTGCCTGACATCCAACATGAGGCCCTTGCCCCCCAGGCGCAGGGAGCCCACGCGCGCCTTGAGCCCGGCCTTGACATCCATCTGGATGCGCTCCTCGTAACCCAGCCGATCCACCACCTCATCAATCTTGTTGTACAGATCAGTCAGAGTGGGAAAGACGGGCCACTTGGCCTCGTTGCCGCGTTCTTGCGACGGCAGCCGGCGGTTCTGGCTGGTGGTCAGGTCCCATCCCTTGTCCTGGTATATCTCGTGCAGGCATGTTTCCAGGACGTAGGGCATGGGCGCATAGAGGATGAAGGCGGCGTTGAAGACGGATTTGAGAAAATCAATGTGGGTTTGGACGTGGATGCGATTTTCGGCATCAGCGATCTCGAACTCGAAGGGGTTGAGCCGAAAAGGTGCCCAGCGCTCATCGCCCAGGGTGAAGATACGCAGTGTCTCGAAGCCTGACGCCGTACGCAGATCGCGATATTCCGCCTTGGCCGGTTCGATGACCAGGAAGGGTATGCCCTGGCCCTTGTTCCAAAGATTGTCCAGCAGGTGGAACAGGGTGTTGGTCTTGCCACTGCCTGTCACGCCGACCAGCAGGCCATGCTTGGCGAAGTCGTGGCGGGAGAGGGCGTACCAATTGCCAGTGTAGGTCTCACCGTCCAGTATGCGGCCGATGTTGACGGCCTGTTCAGGTCGGACTGGTTCTGCAGGCAAGGCCACGTCGAAGCGGGCATAGTCGCGGACGGTGTAGCCGGGCATCTCTTCTCTGGGCAATTGCGTTAAGATGGAGAGTTCGTAGGAGTTCATGAGTGTGGTGAAGGCCTCGCCCTGAACTGGAACAACGGAACTAGAGCACCTGAAGGTACGCAGAGGATCGGGTACCGAGTCCTCCCCGGCGAAGATGGATTTGAGCAGAGCTTTGGCTTTGTCCAGCGTTGCTTCGCTGGCGGCGAAGAAGTAGACCTCGACCTGCCACATGCCCTGAGCCTTGCCCCGGTTCAGCCGTTCCAGGTTTTTCTCCAGCAACTCGACGCAGTACTGGGCCTGACGGTCGGTCTGCTCGCTGGTGGTGCCCGGAGCGATCTGCACGCTCTTCTTTACCAGGGCCGACACCTGCCTGATCTGCTCAAACCCCTGGTAAGCCATCTGAGACACCAGTGCATCCTCGGTAGGCCTGGCCAGCACCAGATATCCCCACTCCTCGCCGTAGAGTCCGCGAAGTAGACGCTCGATCTGCTGCACGGAGCCCTCTCGTTCCTTCTCACGCCTAGCTTTCAGCGTCGGCACACCTGTCAGCCGTCCCAGATAGCTGAGGAGAGCTGTTTGGCGCAGTGCCGAGCCCAACTTTTCAGCCGGCTTTTCTGCCAGTTCGATGGCCGGGAACGTGCCTCTGAGGGCTGTAGCAAGTAGAGCATTGGCTTGCGGACCTTGTAGGCCCACATACACTTGTATCTGGTCACGCTGGCCCAAGATGAGGTAAGAGAAAGACAGTCCCTGGCCATGAAAGCCGGTTACCATATCTTCCATGTATTGCTCGAAGCGGCAATCCTCCTCTTCCTCCCAGAAGGCAGCCAGCCCGCACACTCGGACGAAGCACGTAGCGTCCAATTGGCCCCAGACGGGAACCGCAGGTGGCTGTGCCCCATCCAGCCTCCGCCTCTCCAGACGCTCGATGATCGCTTGAATATCAAATGTACTGCTCTGCATGGCTCACTCCTTTGTCACCTAGTCGAATAGGCCGATTTGTACGCCAGTGTAGAAGATTGCGGCCAGGGCTACACCCAGGACGAGGATCCCCACCCAGATAGGCCAGGGTTTCATGCCCTTGATCATGTAGTCTGTCGGATGGCCGCCGCTCTCGTAGACGTGGACCTTATGGGCGCGAACGACGTTGCTGCCACGCTGTACCTTGCCGCGCACCCGCACCATGTCTCCCAAGCGCACATTGCCACCGCCTGGCTTGCGGTACAAGATCACATCCACCGGTGCCCCTGTCTGGTTGTCCAGCACCTGGAAGTTGAGGACGAGGACGGTGCGCTCGCCGCGAATCCAGTTGATGATAGGGCCAAATATCAAGTAGAGAGGGCCCAACAGCACAGGAAACAGGCATCCCAGGCCACCGATGCCTACGATGAGCAAGGCAATCCATAGGGCCAGACTGACCACCGCGCCTGCTGCGAACATTCCTAAGAGGAGACACACGACAGAAAGCATCACCATGGCCCGCGCCGGGTCGAAGGGGGGCTTCTCTTGGCGCTCCTGGTCCACTACGGTGACCCTCCCGTCCACGACAGGTCCGGCTTGAAGGATCCCCGGTTTGGGCACGGGTGGCGTTGATAGCGGACGCGCCGGGCCGGGTTGGAATGGCGGCGGGTACGATGGCGCGGGCACAGGTACCTGGGGTTGAGGCAACGCAGGTGGGAGCTGAAGTGAGGGCGGCGGTGGCTGAGGCGACGGCATCTGGCCTCCACAGACACTACAGAACTTGGCTGTATCACGGTTGTCGGCTCCGCAATGCGGACATCGGATAGGCATGTTCACCTCCTTGAAACGTCAATGGCTCATCGCTTACGCAGGGCACGCCGTATACCGTAAGCAATCGAACCTCCGAGGAATGCTCCGACCAAACTCGGTACTATCCAGTCGAGGCTGAGAGGGAGAGACCAGCGGATGAAGAGCACGCCAAGATCGGCGATCCCAGCCAGAACAGTAGCCAGGACCAAAGTCCTGTAGTTATATCTTTTATAGGCTCGGATGGCGAAAACGCCTTCCATAACTACGGCAGGGACCAGATCCCAGAAGCTTAATTCACCGCCTTGCAACATATACGTGATAGTGCTGTCCAAACCGTAAGTCAGGAGAGCTGCTCCTGGTCGTCTGGTGATCATGTAGGCCAGTGGACCGGAAATCCACCACAAGGCGATAACGAAGGGGCGTAAGAGAATATTACCATATAATCCCGAGATGGGCAATAGTGCCTTGAGGGCTACGAAGACGGCAGCCGTGATCACGATCGTAGCCAGGAAACCTCCCGTGCTGACCCGAGCGACTGCAGTTGGTGCAGGCCTCGGTGATGGCGCAGGCTTGACTGCGGCGTGAGGCAGAGGTGCCGCCACAGTAGCTGGGGGCACTACAGCGGGTGCAGCGGCTGGTGTCGGTATCGGCGCGGCGGCTTGTGGCGAGAGCAGGGCGAGTTGCATCTGGCGGGCACTCTGCCAGCGCCGATTGGGATCCTGTTCTACGGCACGCAAGATGGCCAGGTCAATGGCTTCCGATACCTTGGGGTTCAGGCTGCGAGCAGGTAGGAAGTGGAACGGCGTTTGCGCGGGATCGCGCCTGGTGAGCAGGTGGTGCAGCGTGGCTCCCAGCGCATAGATGTCGCTCCGGGCATCTGTCTGCCCCTTGCCATACTGCTCCGGTGGCGCGTAGCCGGCTGTCCCGAAGGAGGCTGTGTCTGTGGCCTTCCCCAGCTTGAACAGGCGAGCAATGCCAAAGTCAATGAGCTTCACCTTCCCATCCCGGTCCAGCATGATGTTGCCCGGCTTCAAGTCACGGAAGATGACAGGGGGCTGCTGACTGTGTAGATACTCCAGCACCTCGCAGAGCTGCATGCCCCAGTCCACTACTTGCTTCTCGTTCAGGAAGCCTGGTGTTTGATTCAGAACCTTGTCCAGCGTCTGTCCTTCGATGAAGTCCATCACCAGGTACTGCTTACCTCTCTCGCTGAAGTGGTCTGTGACCCGTGGCAGGTTGGGGTGGTTCAATGTCGCCAGCATCTGTGCCTCTCGTTCGAACGCCTGCCGGGTCTGCTGTTTCTCTGACGGATCGGTGATGGCGGCGTCGCTCATTTCTTTGACCGCCACGGGCTTATGGCCCAGTCGGGTGTCGGTCGCTTGGTACACCGCCCCCATGCCGCCCTGTCCTACCTTCTGAACGATGATGTAGCGCCCAGCCAGTATGCTCTGCGGGGGCAGCAACCCTGTGCCCAGGCCCACCGGGTAGATCACACCAGCCAAAGGTGTAGCACACTGATGACAAAAGCGGGCGGTTGGCACATTGCGTGTGCCGCATGAGGGACAGATAAGTTCTTGGACCAGCGGCGTGGCACAAGATGAGCAGAACCGAGCATCGTCACGGTTCGCCAGACCACAATTTGGGCAGATCTTTGCCATTGTGCAATCTCCTTTCGGCAAGGCAATCTACAGGGCCAAGGGAGACTTCTCTGCCAGAACACAGAAACCAGCACCCAATATCCAGAACTACGGAGACTGGGAGATGCAGCGAAAACCGAAGCTATCGTCGCGGGGGTCGAGGTCGTTCCTGAGACGACTAGCGGCGCGCACGCTCCCCTCACCGCTGCGCCACGAGCCACCACGAACGACGCGGTACTCTCCCGAACTGGGTCCCTGCGGGTTACGCTGTGGTGAACTGGCATAGTAGTCCGCGCCGTACCAGTCCTGGCACCACTCCCACACGTTCCCCGCCATGTCCAACGCCCCATAGGGGCTTGCGCCGGTCGGATAGCTCCCCACAGCGGTCGTGTCGCCCGGCCCCGCTTCCCACGAGTTCACTTTGTTAGCATCCCACTTGTTCCCCCAGGGATATTTCCTCCCATCTGTGCCCCGGGCGGCCTTCTCCCACTCTGCTTCGGTGGGCAGCCGTCCCCCGGCCCAACGGCAGTAGGCATCGGCATCGTGCCAACTCATGTAGATGACCGGGTGGTTGTCGTAGGCCAGGATGCTGTAGTAAAAATCACGGGAACTGGAGTCGTTGGAAATCGGCGGATTGCAAACCCCAGCGGCCACACAGACTTCGTACTGGGCGTTGGTCACCTCGTACTTGTCAATATAGAAAGCATCCAGATGCACTTTGTGTTGTGGTCGTTCGTCATCCTCTCCATCCCCGCTGCCCATTGTGAACTCGCCGGCCGGCACGTAGACTACCTCATGTCCCAACATCTCCAACAACTTGAGCCTGGCATCTTTGTATCCGCTGTCCAGTTCCAGCACTTGCCACAGCGCTTCTGCTGCCCGTTCCAGGTCTCCCGCCTCCAGATAGGACAGAGCAGGCCGGTAGTAGCTCTCTTTCACCAACTCCTCTGTATCCTTGTACCCCATCACCTGCTGCAATTCTGCCTGCGCCTTCTCCCACTCCCCTGCCTCAAAATAGGCCAGGCCAGGACGATAGTAGCTCTCTTTCACCAATTCCTCCGCATCCCTATAGGCCATACCCGAAATGATAACTTGCTCGAATTCTGCTCTTGCCTCTGCCCATTTCTCGGCTTCCAGGTGTTCCAGCCCTGCCGTGTAATGATGGGCCAGGTAAGCCCAGCCACTCAGGAAGGCCAGGACTAGCAGGATGGCCACCAGCGCCAGCCGGCCTGGGGCGGTCAGCGCAAACCAACGGAGCACCTCCTTCACTACCGTGGTCTGCACCGTCAACGTCACCTGGGCGGCCCCAGCGTCAGGGGTGGTCACGTTCAGCGTCGTGCCATGTTCTCGCCGGCCCATGGCCAGCTTTTCGGTGTCTATCGCCAACTCCACCTGCTGCTGCTGCCCTGGCTGGCAACGGAAGCTATCAGGCGTCACCTGCGCTATCCATTGTTCCCCACCACTCACCCGGCCGTCGAAGTAACTGCCGCCAGTGTTAGAAACGGTGAAGCTCTGGGACGCCACCCGCTGCCCTCGGTAGACCGAGCCAAAGTCCAACCTGGTCCGGTCCACCTTGAGCTGGCCGCGAGGGACAGTCACCACCACAGGAATGATGGCCCGCCCTCCCGGGCCGGCATCCAATGTCACCTGGGCCGTGTGCTGCTGGCCAGTGGGCAGGTTGGCCGTGTCAATTTCCACTCGCAGCGCTTGCTGCTCCCCGGCCAGTCGGCCTAGGTGGGTCTCGGTGGGCCGTACCCAGGGGGCGCTACTGCTGACCGTGACCGGCATGTAGCCGTGGCCAGCGTTGCTCACAGGCACGTCTGCAGTCCGTTTTTCCCCTCGCCCTACGTTGCCGAAATCGAGCCTTCCTGCCCCGACCTGGAGCACTGGCTGCGGGAAGTTGGGGTCCAACAGACGCACGAAGGCGTCCAGCCCGGCGTCCTGATCCCCCCATTCGTAGCGACTGCGCAGTGCCGCCGCCTGTGCCTCCAGGTCAGCCCGGCCCCAGCGGCGCAGCCGCTCCTCGAAGTCGCCGCGATAGAAGTGGTATTTCCCTTCCTCCCACTCCTGGTCGCAGAGCGCCACCAGTCCAGCCTCGTCATGGGCCACCTGGCCAGAACGGGAGTGGAATGGCTCTTTCGCGCCGACCGGGGTCAGGATCGCCTCCAGCCCCTGGCGCATCTGGGTCGCCGTGAATCGCTGCCCCACGTCCTGTGCCAGGCCCTGGATCAACAGGTCTCGCATCTCGGCCGGTAGGCCCGACAACTGGGGAAAGCTGAAGGGATGCTGGCGGGGATCGTCACCAGTCAACAGGTGGTACATCGTTGCTGCCAGGGCATAGACGTCACTGCGTGGCTCCGAGCGGGCCTGATACTGCTCTGGTGGCGCATACCCCACCGTGCCATAGATGCTCGACTTCTGCAAGCCCACCTTGCCCCCTGGCTGCAGAGTCAGCCTGGCCTTGGCCGTGCCGAAGTCCACCAACCGTACCTCGCCGGAGTTCTTATCCAGGATCAGGTTGGCCGGCTTGATGTCGTGGTGCACCACCGGATTGGGCTGCACCCGGGCCAGGTATTCCAGTACTTTGCAGACTTGCACTCCCCAGGGGGTTACATCTTCTAGCTTCTGTGGCCCCTCTCGGGCCAGTCGCTGCTCCAGGTTCTCCCCGTCCACAAACTGCATGACGATGTAGTTGCGCCCCTGCTCCGAGAAGAAGGTGTAGATGTCAGGGATGCCGGAGTGCTTGAGGGCGGCCAGCACCCGCGCCTCGTCCTCAAAGCGCTGTTTGGCCCTGGTCGCTTCCTGCGGGTTGCTTGGGTCGAAGTAGTCCAGCATCTCCTTGATCACACACAGCCGGTTGAAGGCTCCCACGTCTTCCGCCAGATAAAGCGCGCCCATCCCGCCCTTATCCAGTGGACGGATAATGCGATACGCCCCACCCTTCATCGTCTGGCCGGGCTGCAAAGCGACCCGACCCGGAGGTGCGCCCCCTAGCGGTGTGCCACAGCGGGAGCAGAAAGTCGCCCCAGCACGGTTATCGAGTTGGCAGTTTGGACAGCGAATTGTCATGGTGTGATCTCCTTAGCCTGAGAGCGTTCAAAGCACCAGCGTGATCAGCCAGACGAGAAGAATCAGAAGGGCTGGCAGGAACAAGGCTACGATCAAAGGGATCAGCCGGGGCGCAGTCAATGTCCCTACAGGCTGCCCTGAGGCATCCCATGTTTCGACCTTCCAGGCCCGCAGCTCGTTCCGTCCAGGGTCAGAGATGCCCCAAAGCTCCACCAGGGCTCCCTGGGAGATAGTCCTTCCCTTGCGTTCTCCGACCATGAGCACGTCAAGGGGTTGGCCGCTAGTCCTCTCGGTGATGCGGAATCTGTAGATAGGCACTTGTGGGGCCTGGCCTCGCCTGCGCAGACGCCCCACCAGTCCACCGAAGGTCATCCGCGTGAAGTAGGGCCGGCGGATACCCAGCCAGGAGAGAGCCAGCAATGCTACGAAGATCACCGCTATGGCGACGGCACGGCTCAGGCCTTGCAGGGCGAAGATCAGCCAGCCGGCCAGCAGGGAGATGACGAACAGGATGGCTGCTGGCTCCACTGGGGCCGGCACTGTGGAAGCAGCCGGCGGCGTGGTGACCTGACCGTGGGCGGCGGGGAGCGGGCCGAAGACCTCGCTGTAGGCTGCCCGCCCGCCCACGGTCACCATGCGGGCGAAGAAACTCATCCCTCGTTTGGAGCCAGCCCAGCCCTTGATGGCGGCCTCTTTGGCCACCGGAGCAATGGCTGTACCCGCCTTAGCCGCAGCCGGGCCCACCACGGCACCCGCTTTGGCTGCTATCTCTTTGGCCTTGTCGGCTACCTCGGCCGCAGATACCGAGGCAGCCGGAGGGCTCAGTTTGGCCCCACACTTGCCGCAGAACGTGGCATTCGGCCGATTGGCGTGTCCGCATTTAGGACAGTTATTCGACATTTGTAACCCTCCTTTCTCATTTCTTCACTCTAATCTCCGCGTCCGTCGTGTAGTTGAACGCGACATTCAGGACGATGTTACCACCTTGCTCTTTGCCCCAGATGGCCAGCCAGTCCCCGATGTTAATAATCCCAGACGGCTCACCGCGCATCTTGACCGAGCGCTGCTGGCCTGTCTGCCAGTCCTCCACCCGCATGTAGCGGACGGTTATCTGTGCGCCATGTATGAAGGGAATGAAGGCTAAGACCGGCGCTATCAAGGCCAGACAGCCTGCTGCCACTACCTTGCCACCGATGGGGCCTTTCTCCTGCACCGGCGCATCCACGTGCACAACCTTACCCTCGATGAGAGGCTGGGCCCCTGTCCACGCCTTGGGAAACCCCAGTGGCATCCCATAGGGAGCTATAGGCTGGGGTTGAGGTTGATAAGCTGGGACCTGCCCTGGGCTGTACGGTGCCGGCACTCCAGGTGGTGGTGATGGTAGTGGAGTCCATATCTGCGGTTGCTGGGGTGCCAGCAGGGTCAGCTTGGTGCCACAAACCGCACAGAATTTGGCCGCATCGCGGTTATAACCGCCGCAGTTAGAGCACTTGATAGTCATGTTTGTCCTCCCTCTGGTCAATCCTCATCATCCGACGTCAATCCCGATACATCACTCACCTGCCCAACAGGCTGCACAGGCAGCTCAGCAGAAGAAGGCCGAGGAGCGCGGTGGCAATCACGGCCAGGGGGAACGGTCGGCCCGTGGTGATGAGAAGGTGGGCCGGTTGTCTGCCTCGCTCCAATACCTCCACCTTCCAGGCGCGGAGGCTGTGCAAGTCTCTATCCCAAACCCCCCAGGCCTGCACCTTGTCGCCCTGATACAGAAGGCCACCCTGTCGTGGACCCACCACCAGCACCGAGTGGGGTTGGAGGCTTCCAGGATCACGCACCTGGAAGCTCAGGGCGGGCAGTTGTCTCGAGTGGCTGCTCACTGGCAGCACCAGGGCGTAGAACTGGTGGGTCTCAGTCACCTGGATCTCGACAGGGGCAGTGATGATCTCACCTTCGACCTCTGGTTGCCGGGTGACGAAATCGTGATACCATCCCCGGGCTTCCTGAGCAGCTCGCTCCCACATTTTGTTGAGGGCCAGCCAGGCCTGCTGGACATACCTCTTCAGGTCCGCTGATGATGGAAGCGATGGCCCAGGGACGGATGGCGACAACGACTGCCCGCATCGCGCGCAAAAGGTCGCTGTGTCGCGATTGGTGTGGCCGCAAGCTGGACAATTGATACTCATCTGCATCCCTCCTAGACCTTGATCACGTAGGTACCCGCCATCTTGTCGTGCCAGGTTTGCCTGTTCTCATCTCGAAGCATCCAGAGAAAGCCCAAGAAGCCCACGAATACATAGGTCAGCACCCAGGTAAACATATAGCCAAAGGCCCGCCCCGCTGATTTACCGGTACTCACCGGCGATCCATCAGTGGAAACGACCTTGATGCGCATGGCTTTCTTGCCTGGCGTCTGCCCCGAGTGGGCGTGGAAGTAGGTGTAGTAGCCAAAGGGTCCGACCAGCGTCAGCAGACCTGAGCAAATGGGGAAGACATCACCTGTCGAGTCAGTCACAAGTCCGGCAAAGACGACCAGAAGCCACACCAGGGTTGTGAGAATGATGGTGTCAATGAAGAAAGCCATGAATCGTTGTCCGCCGCTGGCAAACTGAAATGGCGCAAGGGCAGGGACAGGTGTCGGCGCCGGCACCGGGGTGGGGACAGGCATCGGTCTCGCTCTTGGCAGGGGTTGAACACTTGGCACGGCTGGTGCTGGGGCAGAGGGGGCGGTGTACTCCACAGGCCGTTTGCCGAGAGCCTGGCGCAATTCTCCCACCGTCTGAGGCCGGCCCGGGGGATGGAGTTCCATTGACCAGAGGATTGCCCCCTCTGTAGCCGGTGAAACGGCCGGGTTGAGTTGCCGAGGCGGGGTCAACTGGGCACCAGCTAGCCGCTCCATGACCTCTGGCGGCACCTGACCGGTCACCATGCAGTAAAGCGTGGCTCCCAGGGCATAGATGTCGGAGCGAGCATCGGTCCGCGCACCGCCGTATTGCTCTGGTGGAGAGAATCCAGGCGTCACTGCCCGGGCTGCGGCCACCGTCTTTTGACCATACTGGTACACCTTGGCGATGCCTAAATCCACCAACATGGCCTTGCCGGCCGGTGTGACCACGACATTGGCCGGCTTGATGTCGCGGTGGATGATGGGTGGCCTCTGGCCGTGTATATGTTCCACCGCATCACAAACCTGGCCGAACCAGAGCAGAGCCTGGGATTCCGCCAGGCGCCCCTGTCGGGCCAGCATCTGTTCCAGGTCTTCGCCTGCAACGAAGTCCATCACCAGGTACTGCTTCCCCGAGGCCTCGATAAAGTGATCCATCACGCGGGGCAGGTTGGAATGGTTGAGATTGGCCAGCATGTTGGCTTCCAGTTGGAACTGGGCCTGGGCTTCGGCCGAGGCGTCAAAGTTCTCCTTGACCGCCACCAGCCGACTTCCCAATCGCAGGTCCTGGGCCTGGTAGACCGCTCCCATCCCGCCTTTGCCGAGGAGTTGGGTGATGCGATATCTCCCCTGGAGCACTTCACCGGTTGATAGAAGGCCAGCCAGTTTATGACCACAAAAGGCACAGAAGTTGGCAGTGTCTTGGTTTTGGGCGGTGCAAGCAGGGCATGTTTGCATGATTCGATCCTTTTCTGGGGCTGATGTATGCGCCCGTGCACAGGAAGGTCATTGGCTTTCCACTTCTGGTGCCAGGAAGACCGACGGTTCAGGGGACACATACTTTCGCACCCGAATGTTGTCAATGTAGCCGTCAGCTTCTAAAACACCAATAGCAATGCCACCTTCTCTAAACGTTGCATCAGTCGCTGTCATCTGTATGCCATCCATCCAGGCCTCAATCCGCTCTTCATAGGCGCCCACAGTGATGTGATGCCAGGTGTCCAGCGGATAGGCCAGCTTGCCAGCGTTAGCCATTTCCCCTAACCCTCTTTGTGAACTTTCCAACTTCCGAATCTCAGCATCGTACCCGCTAACAGGGAAACGGACAGCGTAATGATTATGGTCGTCAACAACCCTGACAAAACCCGTGTACATCCAATAATCATAACTACCGTATGTTCTCGTGAGATAGAGATCCCCTTCAATCACTAGGTTTCTTCCCGATACAGGGGGTTGCACGATAACCTGGTGTTGATCCTCGCCTGTAATGCTTACCCTCTCCGCTGCCTCGTCGTAGGACATAGCTCCTCTGGACCAAGGACTCCCCCAAGCGCCGAAAGCCCGAAAAACAGCGTACTTGCTTACGGTATTGATGTGAAAGTCATCCCACCACAGGAACACCTTGAGCGGGTCTGCAGGCGGATCAGTAGCCTCTGAGTTACCGAAGTAAGCCCAGTAGCCCTCCGAGACACCATCGGGCGGAATCTCATCCTGGGTTGCAAACCACATCCGGATATCCGTAGACGTGAACGACTCGACGTACCGATCCATCTCTTGCCACTGACTCCCGTCCCAGTAGGCAATTCGGACGTCATCCCCCGGCTGTGTTGACGCCGATTGGCGGAAGAAATCAATGGCTTTCTCACCGGTAAGATCCAGCTTCACAGAGTAGCCTGCCGGCAAGGGCGTATCTGCGTTATTGCCAATGGTAAGTTGCTGCCGAGATGAGTAGTTGATATCCCACCATGGCGGACCTTCTGCACGTGGTATCGGTTGAGGCGTCGAAGTGGATGGGGTTGCAGTTGGGGTCAGCTCTTGCGCCTCCGCCAGCTTTGCCTCCACCTCCGCCAGCTTGGTCTGCACATCTTTGTATGTTGGGTCTGCAGCAAAGACTTCCTCAAAGGCAGTCTTGGCCTCTGCCCAGCGTTCCAGGTGGTAGTAGCCCAGCCCGCGCTGATAGGCTGTTTCGATGGCTGCCACGGCCTCAGCGGTTGCTCTGGCTGCACTGGCCTCGGCAGCAGCAGTGGCCGTCGCTGCGACCGCCTGAGCCAAGGCCCTTGCATCGGCTGTGGCGGTCGCCTGGGCTTCCACCGTCGCCTGAGCCATTGCGATGGCCTGAGCGGTTGCGGTCGCTTCTGCGGCTTGCTGGCAGGCACGGGCCTCCGCCAGACGAACTTGAGTATCCTTGTAGCCGGGCTCCCTGCTGATGACTTGCGCCAATGAGTCGGCCGCTTTGCTACAGTCGCCAGCGTTCTGAAAGGCCACGCCGGCTTGGTAGAGTCGCTCAACCTCAGCCTGACGCGCCTCAGCCGTCGCCTGAACCTGCTGACGTAGTTGCTGTTGTGGGGCAATGATGAACACCACTGTGGCCAACACGCTAGCAAGCACGAGAACAAGGACAATTGCCAGCCAAGCCAACACTGATCTACGGCCGGAAACTGTGTGTCGGTGTGCCATCTGTTCCTCCTTCCAATCAGAAGCTCGATCTGAGAAGATCAAGCTCTATTTTACCATAAGTTGCTTCCCACAGCCAGGGCAGAACTCAGAGCGTATCAAGTTTGGGACAAGGTCGTTGTGGTCTCCCCAAGAGATAGCTGATGCGCATCCTGTATCTTGTGTTATTTGGCGTTGTTAGCCACAAGATGTAGAGAGAAAAGCCACAGTTGACCGGGGCGTTCATTATGGGCAAACGCTGAGCCCGTTTTCGGCCCTTTTACGGAGCTCGGTGCTCTCTTTTGCCTACCTGGATGTCCCCAACGTGATACGCTCACTGTTGACGTGACCGTCACGAGTTTGGGACATACTCTTGCCGAATACGCCAGGCGAGGCTCCAACCGGAGCAAATGGCGGCCATCGGCAACCGGCTGACATCGTACCCGGCCAATTGCAAGGGGCTCCTGCCCCGAATACGTTTCTGGGCATCCTGAGAGAAGGGCGTGAAGCGATAGACCTTCTCAAAGACGCCCAGGTACTGCTGTGCTGTCGCCAAGGTGTCAAAACCACAGAAGTTCTGATAGTGCTGGTCAAAGCGCCGGATCACCAGCTCTACAGTATTGTTTGTTCTGGGGATGAGATCGCTCTCAATGCCATTCACCAGTTTCGGCCAGTGCCTTTCCAGAAAGTCAAAGATGGCCGCTGACCCCGGCGTCGCTGCGACGTACTCCTGACGAAGGTCCATGACCTTGGCGTAGCGATTCTGGGCTGTGCGCTTGGTGTGAGCGTTCATGGCCGCATAGATCATCTCCTTGAGGGCCACGGCCTTGGGCTGTGTCTTCGGGTACCCAAGGCCATAGACCTCTTTGATGTGGTCTTCCACGTCCTGTTGGGCGTGAAACAGGCACAGGTGATGGACGGCCCGGGGAAAGACTAGCGCAATCGCCGGCCCATAGTCCACTCTCAGGTCGGTCACCGCCACCCGGGGGTGATAGCCCTTGGCCCGCACAGCCAAGAGGAAGGCGAGGGCACTCTCTTTGGTGTTGTTGGGATAGATGGCGATGTGCAACAGGTCGTAGGTGTAGGCGTCCACCGCGAAGTACACGTACATCCAGCGCTTCATGTCGCTTTTCGGCTTGTCATTCTTGGGCACCAGGACGTACTTTTCGTCCACACCGATCACGCCGCTGGACTTCACCACCCCGAAGAGGGCCGCCACAGGCAAGAGGTCGTAGCCGAAGGCGCTGACCCAGTGATAGGCTGTCATGCTGCTTGTGCCCAGGGCCGTGCCGGTGCGTCGGTAGGTGCTGTAGCCCCAACTGTACATCTGAGTTGCCAGGAGGTGAGTTTCCAGTCGGTGCCGGGAGTACAGCACCAGGCCAGGCGGGAGGTTGGTGAAAGAACCATGCGCGCAAGCCTGGTTGCGACAGTAGTAGCGATAGACCTCCACACTCTGTAACTGACCTTGTTCGTCGTAGTACCATTTCAGGCGGGGCTGGCGGCTCTTGCGCACTACGTGGGTGGAGCCACAATGCAGACAACGAACCTGCTCATCGGTGACGGCTTCCCACTCCTGGAAAAGCACTTGCTCGACCCGCATCATCCAGGGTAACGCCTTCAAGGGCGGTTGAGGCATCAAGCCCATTTCGGCACAAAAGGTCTTGAGATCGGTCAGGTCAAGATGTTCCTCCGGGGTCAGTCCTTCGCCAGCCTCCAGTTTGGCCAGCAGGGTCTCTAGCAAAGCCACCAGTTGGTTGAAGACGTACTCTTCCTGGAAGTGGTAACCATCAGCAGTCAGATGGAAACGCTGCTTCAACTGCTCTCGCAACAGCGACCAGCCGCTCTCCTGGGCCGCCTGGCGCACCTGGCTCTGGCTCACGGCCACGCCCTGCCTCTGCAAGTGCCGGTACACTTCTTCATCGTTCCACCAAGGGAAACGGGCAAAGGTCTGAACGATGCGCTGCTGTAGTTCCAGGGTCAGAATCTCCTTCGTGCGCAGGGAGAGCAGGCGTCGCCAATCGGCCTGAAGCCAGTACTTCTGCCAACGGCTGATATCAGGACCGGGCACAGCGAACCAGGCGGCCATCTGCTCCTGCCGCACAAAAGGGGTCCGACCATCCCGGGTGCGGCGGCTCTTGCGGGTTTCGCCAGGGACATCCAACAGGCCCAGGAAGAGGATCAGGAAACGCTGGCGGAAAGGATCGTCCTTCTGGACCCGCAAGGTGAAAGTGCCCTGCAGGATTGCCGTGTAGTACTGCTCGTCTTTGGTCACCGTCACCGACGGCGACTTCTCCTCCTGGAGCAAAACGCCGATGCCCCACAGAGAAAGGTCGCCCGGCGTCAGGGCTTCTTTGGCCGGCGCAAGACGATCCATGAGGGCCTCCCTTGTCTCATCGGCAATCAGCCAGAACAGGAGAAGGCGTTGCCCTTGCCACAAGAGCCAGCCGATGATGCGCCATTCGGGTTGGGACAAGAGCCAAGGCCAGAAACGGCCTGCTTCTTGCCACAACCAGAAGAGCCAGGGAACGACGGCGGGCCAAAGTGCGCCTGGGCCTCCGTGTCGCCAGGCCAACATCCACAGGAGCAGGCTGCGCAACAGGGGCAGTTGCCCGCGCTGGCATACTTGCCACCAATCCACGGGCCAGGAGTGGTGACAACAGGGAGAGCGTTGGGGCCGACAACGTCCCGCCTGCGGCAGAGAGATCACCGGCGGCGGGTTGGTGATCCAGCCTGCGCTCGCCTCCGGCGTCTGGCCTAACAGTGCCAGCAAGAGAAAACTGAATACTACCAGGGCGTGGAGGTGCACCGGGGCCACTTGGATAATCAGCGATTTTGTAGTATACTTCATCCGAGCCAACCTCGCAAAGAGCTTTGGACAAGGGTAAGTATACCCTAATCTGCGGGTTGGCTCAAGCCTCTTATTTTGTACGCCTGATAGCCACCTTTTTCGCCCTCTTACGAAGCATCAATGCCCATTGTGCCTACCCCTATGTCCCAATCACGATACGCTCACCAGAACTTCGCCCGAAGGGGGTTGTCCTTTCCACATTGAGGACATTTGGCGGTCTGCTCGTGATACCGCAATGCCATTCCTCCCAGGGCAATCTCGCCCCCGTGGCGCAAACGTTGTTCACCGCTCACCGGTTGTTTGTCCACCGAGATGGGATGTTGAGAACTTATCGCCCGTATCCAGTGGCCAGTTTCTCGGCGCACGATGAGGGCGTGACGGGGCACGACGCCCTCACCGGCATAGAGGACGAAATCATCGCGATCACCACGACCCAGTACTGTCTCGCCCTTGGTCAGATTGTACTTCTGTCCTTCCTGACGACCACTGCTGACGACCACCAGCCAGGCCTCGGATAGCCATTCCTGGAAGAAGGCGATGAAAGCACCGAGAAACGCGCCCAGGATGACCACAGCGATCCAACGGCTGCCCGAGCCCCTCGCCAGTGTCAGGCTGACCATCTCGAAGAAGCCGCCGCCGAGGTAGCCCCCCAGCAACCCGCCAAGGCCACCTCGCACCATTCGCGCCCTGTCTCGGGTGATCAGTCCCTGGGATACGCCGATGAACACGCCCACGATGGCCCAGCCTATGGCTCGCCCCACCAGCCCCAGGTTCACGGCGCTCAACACTTCGAAGATGCCTTCGCCCGGCAGGCTGCCTACCGCTCCGCCAGCCAGTCCCAACAGCGCCCCCATCCGGCCGCCCTGCACCGCTCTACTGCGCACGCGATTGATCACCCCGTCCAGCGAGCCGATGGCCGCCCCAATGCAGGCCCCGACCACGACGAAGTAGAGTGCGATCAACACGTACCTCAAGACTGCCTCTGTGGGTCTGGGGATGGCCGCCAATTCCCCCGGCAGCCACCCGACCGCCCCACCGATGGCCCCAGCCAACGCTCCGTAGAGGATCACTCTGGCTTTCATCGTCTCTGCCCTCCCATCCGCCGTTCGCGCCAGAAGGCGAACCACCGCCGGCCCTGCCTGTGCCACCACACTGGAAGCAACACCAGGGCAGGAATCAGGAAGAAAATAACCAGCGCCCCCAAACTGAGCCGAGTCCCTGTGGGATGGATCAAAGTGCCGATAAACTCCTTCTCCACCTCAGGGCTGAAGATCTCCCCCAGACCGATGACGGCCCACATGGTGGTAGCGTAGTTGGAGGACCGACTCGAATTTTGCTATTGAGAGTTGATTTGCTGCCACGAGCCGTCGCGCTGTTGATGGTCGAGGAGCCAAAACACTCCCTGACGAAACGATTCCTCGTGGATATTGACCCCGGCGATTTTGTGGGCGTAGAGGGCCTGGCCGGTAGCATAGCCGTTGCTGCCCAGGTGAGTGGTCTCACCCCAGCCGCCGTCGGCGTTCTGTTGGCTCTTGAGCATCTCAATGAATCTAACAACGTCAGGATCATCATTTGCGGCCCCGCTGGCCTTCAGTCCGACGACGGCAAAGACAATGTCCTGGGTGGTTGAGGGCCTGACGGTGCGCAGCCAGGCCGCTCCCTGCTGGATGGCCTGATCGTAGGCAGGTTTGGCCTGATGTCTCTGGGCTGCGACAAGCGTCACCAGCGCAGCTCCGGTCGTCATCGCCTCGCCCTGGTCTACAGGTGCCTCCTCGTGATCAACGTTCCAATAGCCGGCACCTGTCTGCTGGGTGACCAGCCAATCGGCCATCTTCACCAGAGTGCCACCATACCCCGTCCCGACGTGTTGATCGTATTGACTCAAGCCGATACCGGCCAGCACCGTCTGGATCACAGGACGGAAGGTCTCCTGACCGGTGGTGATGTATCCCTGGGCGGCCTGGATAGAGGCCAGGTAGTCAGCCAGCTCTTTCGTCTTGGCCATGTTGATCTCGTACTCGTTGGCCTTGGCAACGGCCGCGCCCATGATGGCAAAGCTCTGCACATGGCAGCCATAGCATCCTTCCTTCCGCTGCCAAGCCACGGCGCTGTCCAACAGCCAGTCCAATCCATGTTGTCCAGCTTCCCGGGGTGTCACCGGAAGTGCGATGGGCACAGGTGTTGGCATGGTTGGCGCTGTTGTCCCTGCCACTCTGCTTAGGGCTGTTACGCCAAGCGCCCCCAGCAGGTAGAGAACCAACCCGACCCCGATGACCAGCACCAGGTTGCCTGGGGCGCGCTTTGCTTCAGGCACAGGACGCGCCGCTACTGGCGTCGCTGGGGCTAACGGCAACGCTTGGCCGCATCCACCACAGAACCTGACTCCTGGTCGGTTAGTATGACCACAGATTGGGCAATTCATAGTTTAGTTCTCCTGTTAGAGCTGAGAATAACCGATTCCTACTCCTACGTTCCGAAGCGAGTCAATTCAGCTTGGTCACTTTGAAGTTGTCTATCTTCGGTACAGCCCTCCAATCACCTGCGTTAAGGAATCCTGAAGACTGGAGCCAAAGCCCCACCTTCCCGCTTGGAAAGCGATCATCTGAGAACGACGTTATCATCTTGCCGTCCACATAGGCTGCAAAGACACTTCCTCTGACCTCAACCTTGATGTGGGTCCCTTCTTCTCCATAACCATCCGCTCGTGTACCTGACACAACGGTCCAGCTATCACCCTCCAGGATCTCCCAGTCCAAGAAGTATTCGTCAACTATCAATCCCACAGCTCTGCCATCATCTTGTATGCGGACTAAGATGGCAGCCCTACTGGCTTTTGAATGAATGTAGTCCCCGGAGAAACCGCCGATTTGAGTGTCCAGGCCGCTGATGTCAGCTTCAACCGTGTAGTCACGCCATCCGGAATCTCCAACGACCGAAACGCCAGTAACAGGGCTACCGGAGATATCCGTCAGAGTGTACTTTCCTTGTGCCATTCCCCACTTGCCGGAAAGCACTTCCCAAGCCGGCTTGGGGCCGGCATCAAAATCGTCGAAGAAGGGGAGAGCAAGTGAAGGGGGCGGGGTGGCAGTCGGCAACGCGGTCGGTGAAGGGCTGTGCGTAGGTGTCGGTGGTACGAGAGTGGCAGTCGGCGACGGGCCGGGCGTGGTTGTTGGTGGGATAGAGGTGGCAGTCGGCGACGCGGTCGGTGAGGGGACGGGCGTGGCAGTAGGAGTCAGGGCGCGTACCTGGGCTTGTTTGACTTCGGCCTCATTCAGCTTGGCCTGCACGTCCTTATAGCGAGTGTCCAGCCCCATCACAATCTTGAACTCCGCCACCGCCTGGGCATATTGCCCCGTGTTCATGTAATCCAGGCCGCGCTGGTAGTGATACGCCTTCCGTTGCTCCTGCACGTCAGCAAGTCTCGTTTGCACGTCCTTGTAGCTGGCGTCAATCGTGATGACCTGCTCGTACTCGCTCTTCGCTTTGTCCAGATCGCCCGTGGTCTGGAAGGCAACCCCCGCCTGGTAATGTCGTTCGGCCTGGCGCTGTCTGTCTTGCTCAGGGAGAACGACCAATACCAGAGCTATGCCTGCAATGATCAAGATCAGAGCAGCCAGAACGACGATGTAAAGCACGCAGGACCGTCTTGCAGCAATTGGTTTTCTTTGGGCCATTGACATTCCTCCTCACTCCAGTATAGTTTCGAACAGATCACACCGGCCGTTCCCAGTGGACGCCCCGCGCGTTAGGATCACGCTCCGTAGGCTGGAAGCCATGAGACAGCCATCGCCGTTCCGCGGTTGGATCATCGTCCGGCACCCACACGCGCAGCCGGTTGGCACCCTGGGCACGCGCTTGTTCGCTGACCTCGCTCAAGAGCGCCGACTCCGTCCCGTTGTTGCGGGCGGTGAAATGGGTGTCGTACAGGGTGGCCTCGCCACCGGCCTCACTGTACCGGGCTCTGCCCACAACCTCGTGGGTGCCATCCCGGCGGAACACCTCTGCTTTAGCGATGGAGTATAGGCCGCCCTCCCGTTCCACCGAGGTGCACACTTCACCGCCCAGCCCCGCGTCGGAGTAGCGGAACTTGGCTGGCCGGACATCCTCGGACTGCTGAAGTCTTCGCTCCAAAGCTCTGCTGTCGAAGGAATCTTGGCCTGCGATCTCGAGTTTCTCTGATACGTCTCGAATTTCCATGTTGACCTCCTGGTATTTGCTGCGTCCTTTTGTGGTACTGGTATCTAACTCATCGCCCCCAATCACGGTAATGCTAATCGGACTACAGTACTGCTGAACAGCCTATCGCCAAGTATGCTCACTGGCTCTCTGGCACTGATAACTTGTACAGGCATCGGGGTCAGCACCGTTGGTCCACGACGTTATGGCTATTCAGACATCCCTTTCCGAATCACTGCAGTTCCAGTCGCTCGAATGTGATTTGTCGTTTACTATCCTGGGGAATCAAGAATAGTCTCAAGTACAGAGCATCGGTCGGTGGATTCCCATCAAAGTACAGCCAACCAAACTGGGATTCCCCGGTTTCCTTTAGGCTACTGCTATAGGACGTCCCCAGCGGAGAACTCTTCGCGGGCTGAAAAGTGTAACTGTTACCAAAGTTGTCCTGAAGTTGTGCCGATTTGACCCCCTGGTACCATCGAGTGGGGCTACCTGTATCTGTAGGACGCCACGTCTCTGTAGTGGCCACAACGGTGAAATCTGTCCACAGCAACACTCTGTCAATGGTGATCGAATACGTGCCCTCCGAGCCACCCGAGTCAGGATTCTGTTTTAGGCTCTGCGATTCAGCTGGGCGAACTACCTTACAAAGCCCCCAGTAGTCCACGACCCATGCTGTCCCGCTCTTGCCGACCTTGATATTGCGTGTTACTCGCATTGTTGGAAATGCCGCAGATTCTACATCAAAGTCTACAGGGAAGACAGCTGAAGCCATATCAACTTCAAATTCCCCTTGACCAACAGAGTAGAACTGGAGAGTCGTTCGCGTATTGCTGTAGAGCTGTCTTAATTCCTCTGCTGATCCTACCTTGTATCCCTTTGCATTTGAAATCAGTGAAAACATGGCATCGTAGTTTCTGTCCTTCCACGATTCGAAATAATCCACTACGGCCCTTCTGGCATCTTCCTTCCAGTTCGCAGCCTGCACTGTGGGACGGGGTGTGTTAGTCAGACGAGGCGTGGAAGTTGGCCCTGGTGTGCTCGTTGCAGTTGGCAAAGCGGTTGGGCTAGGTCCAGGCGTGATAGTGAGAGTTGCTGTTGGAATCAAGGCTCTGATCGCGGCGAGCTTAGCTTCAGCTTCAGCCAATTTTGCCTGGACGTCCTTGTAGTTTGGGTCCACCTCAAACACCTGCTCCAGCTCTGCTTTCGCCTCGTCCCACTGGCCCATGTTGATGTATCCTAGCGCTTTTTGGTACTGTACTTCCAGTGCTTCCGCAGTGGCGGTGGGAGCAGCTACTGCCGTGGCCCGGGCATTGGCTTGGGCCTCTGCCGTCGCTTCAGCCTGAGCTGTTGCCATGACCTGAGCTTCCACCGTAGCTGCCGCTGCGCTTTCCGCCAGCTTGTCCTTCACCTCGGCTAGCCGTGCATCAGCGTCCTTGTACCCTGGCTCCAGCCCTACAACTCTGGCAAATTCTTCGGCGGCTTTCTCCCAGTCGCCGGCTTCGGCGAAGGCAACACCCGCATCGTAGGCGCGCTGCACCTCGGATGCGTGGGCTTGAGCAGTGGCAGTAGCCCGAACAGCAAGCTGCCGCTCTGGGCCAATCACAAATACGACTGCGGCCAGTGCAATGGCAAGCACGAGGATCAGGATGATCGCCAGCCAGAGCACAGATGACCTTGGTCCACGAACCGATTTTCTTTGAGCCATGACATTCCTCCTCACCCCAGTATAGTTTCGAACAGATCACACCGGCCGTTCCCAGTAGGCACCCCGCGCATGAGGGGTACGCTCTGTCGGCAGGAAGCCGTGGGACTGCCAGCGTCGCTCAGCGACCGAGTCGCCGTCTCGCACCCATACGCGCAGCCGGTCGGCACCCTGGGCCCGCGCTTGCTCACTACCCTGCGCCCATCCACCTATGGCTTCCCGTTTGGATGATTCGTTCGGTGCTATAAGAAATCCAGGAGATTAGCGTGACCTTTGACCGCCGTCGAATAAATCACATAGTTGAACTTCGGATACGCTCTGTGCCCGCATGTGTAGTGGTGCGACACAGGGATGCCACTATACATTGGGTAACACTTTCGGATTATTGAGGTTCAATTATGCGGTTATTGGCAAACGGTCAAACCTCATGTTAGATCCCCAATTGTCACTTACACCAACCCCCAGCCTGTAGACCCCGCCAATCTGTAATTCCTTGTTGATTGGCTACGAGTTCTATGGTTTGCTCTGCAAGTGCCTGTCTCCCAGATTCTGTGCCGCCCCAAATTCTGACAGCAACGGCAGTGCCAAGTGGTCTACATGTGGGCTCGCCGGGTCGAAAAATACGCCAGCGGAACTTACCAATACCTTCGATATCGCCATGAAAAAGAAGTAATTCGCCTGCTTTAGCAGATGATGGAGCAGCAGGCCCGTCCACTTGACCAGATGATACCCATGTCCATCTAGCAATGTCTTCTCGTTGTGCAGACAGCGCGTGGGGTGTGGAAGTAGCAGTTGGCTGCACCGCGGGTGGAGAAGCCGTTGTCGGTGTAGGAGCAGCTACTGCCGTGGCCTGGGCGTTGGCTTGGGCCTCTGCTGTCGCTTGAGCCTGAGCTGTTGCCGTGGCCTGGGCCTGCTCCGCCTGGGCTATAGCCTCCGCTGTAGCCGTGGCTGCGATTTGCTCGACCATAGCTACCGCTTGCGCGGTTGCTGTAACTTTCGCTGCCTCGACATTGCCCCGGGCCTCGGCAAAACGTGCGGCGGCGTCCTTGTACCCCGGATCCAGCGATACCACCCTGGAGAATTCCTCGGCTGCTTTCTCCCAGTCGCCGGCTTCGGCGAAGGCAACACCCGCATCATAGGTGCGTTGCACCTCGGATGCGTGGGCTTGAGTTGTAGCGGTAGCTTGGGATGCATGGGCCTGAGCGGTGGCAGTAGCTTGGACAGCAAGCTGCCGCTCTGGGCCAACCACAAACACGACTGTGGCCAGGGCAATGGCCAGCACGAGAACAAGAATGATTGCCAGCCAGAGCACAGATGACCGTGATCCACGGATGGATTTTCTTTGAGCCATGACATTCCTCCTCATTTCAATTCGATATGATCTCGAACAGGTCCTCGCCTGCCGAGAAGAGCCGCGAAGTCACTGACTTTTTCTTCGCTTCTTGTTTGCGGCGCTGGTAGTCGGCGTGGATTTCGACTTCGGCGATCTCGCCGGGGTGGCAGCCGAAGGCGGGCTGGGGGATGTTCAGCCACGGGACCAGAGGCTCTACCCGGCCGTGCAGGTAGCCGCGCTCGCTCTTGTTTTGGATCAGCAGATGCAGCATTGCGGGTTTCTTCCACAGTCGCGGCAGGGGGCCGTAGCCCAGGTCACCGACTACATCCATGGTGTTGCTGTCGTACTTGGTGGGCGGTTCGGCGCCGGTCGCCCGCAGGAAGGTCTCCAGGCCGATGTTCTGGTCTGCCAGTCGGCGACACCCTGCCGCTGTTTGGGCCAGCGTCGTTTCCCCAATGAAGTGCAGGAACGCCTCGATGCGCCCGCTGTAGAGGTGCCGCACCCCGGCCTCCCAGTCGGCGTCGCCGAAGTCGCGCAGCTCTTCCGCGCTGCTGACCTGGCTGGCGGGGTCAGCCGGGTCTAGCGGGAAGGGAACGTCCACCTCGATGACGACGCGACTTGCCGGCTTCCCCCACGACGATTCCACGATCACGTTCCCCGTGTGCCGACCTCGTGTGCTGATCTGGGTCGTATCCACGTTGAAGGCCACCACGATGCTGCGGCCCTTGCCCAGGGCCACGCTCTGGCTGGCCGGGTCAACCACGATCCAGGGCTGTGGGCTGGTCACCGTCCCGTGCAGGGTGCCCCCGCCCACATTGCCGACGGTCACCTGACCACGGGCTCTGGCGCCATAGGCCAGCTTCCCCAGATTCACCTCCGCTGGATCAATCACTGGACTTGGCTCTTCTACAACTTTCAGCCGCACGGCTACCGCCTGCTGCCCCCGGTTGGAGAGCACCGTCACCGTGCCTC
The DNA here is from genome assembly GCA_964446635.1 of uncultured Anaerolineae bacterium. Taxonomy (GTDB): domain Bacteria; phylum Chloroflexota; class Anaerolineae; order VGOG01; family VGOG01; genus CAYUPJ01. The sequence continues at coordinate 7,021 of CAYUPJ010000017.1, read as the reverse complement.
CGTAGTCCACGGGCATTTCTGTGCCGGAGAGGGGGGTCGTATTGACCTCGACATCAATCTTCTGCTGTGTCCCGGCCAGGCAGCCAAAGCTGGTAGGATGGACCGAGAGCCAGGCCGATGGCTTCACGTCCAGGTTGCCGTGCAGGTATCCCCGCCCGCTGTTGGAGATGACCAGCGACAGGACCTTGGTGTCCCCCTTGCGCAGGATGCCGAAGTCCAGGATGCCCTTGCCCACCGTCAGAATCGGCAGGGAGCGGGTGGGATCTGCCGCCTCCAGGAACTCCTCCAGCGCCGCCGAGGGATCGCTGTGTTTGGAGCGAATGGCCTGAGCCTGTGCCGCCAGCTTGTCCGCGCCCAGGGAGCGCAGCCAGGGCTCGAACTCGCCTCGCCAGAAGGCATCCTTGCCCTCGTCCCAGTAGCGGTCACACCCGCCGGCCAGCTCCTTGACGTTGTGAGCCTGATAGCCGGAGCGCTTGAAGGTGAAGGGCTTTGGAGGTGTCACCGGCTTGCCGCAGGCCTGGCAGAAAGTGGCCCCGACGCGCACGCCAGCCCCGCAGTGAGGGCAGGTCACGGTGGGAACCGTTGGGACTTTGGCCTTCAGGGCCAGCCACATCTGCCCTGCCGTCTTGTACCGCTGAGCGGGGGCGATGCTCATGGCTTGCAGGATGACCTGTTCAGTGAGCTGAGAGATGTTAGGATTCAGGTAACGGGGCGGTTTTAGCGTCGCTCCTGAGTGGGCGATGTCAACGGATTCCGGCGGTACCTGGCCAGTCAGCAGGTTGTACAGGGTAGCGCCCAGGGCATAGACATCAGAGTAGGTGTCGGTCCCCGTGCCGTACTGCTCCGGCGGCGAAAAGCCCGGTGAGTAACCCCGTGCTGCCGGCCGCGTTGCTTGGGTTTTCCCCCCGATCTTGGCGATGCCGAAGTCCACCAGCTTGACCGTCTTGCCATCAGGAAGCAGGCGGATATTGCCCGGCTTGATGTCGCGGTGGATGACATGACGGGGCTGGTATGTGTGCAGGTATTCCACTGCATCGAAGATAGGTTCCATCCAGGCCAGCACCTTATCCTCAGGCTGCGGCCCCGACTGGTCAAGGATGTCGCTGAGGTCTTCCCCCTCCACGTATTCCATGACCATGTACATCTTACCCGAGGGCTCGATGAAGCTGTCGGTGACGCGGACGAGATGGGGATGGTCCAGGTTCTTCAGAATACGGGCCTCTACTTCGAACTGAGCCTGGGCTCCCGGCGAGGTGTCGAAACTCTCCTTGATGGCGCAGAGCTTCTGGATGATCAAGTCGGTTGCCAGGTACACATAGCCAAAGCCGCCCGTGCCGAGCAGGCGTTCGATGCGATAGGTGTTCCCTTTCAGGGTGATACCGGGAGATAGACTGGAAATCTGTGCCATTGTTTTGTTTGCCTCCTGCTTATGTTGCTCAGCCTAAGGAAACTCTTAGCGAGGAATATTCCATTTCCATTCTACAAAGTCAATACGACTCACATCCGACAGTCGGACAAGGATCACTTTTGCATCCGGTGGTATGGGCTCGTTCCATGTATGTCTATAAATCCAGCTCCAAGCGAAGGTTTCTTCGGCTTTCAGGGTTTTGCTTGGGAAGCTCTTATTCTCCACCCACCCGATCACTACCCTCCATCGCACCGAGGTATCCGAAACTATCTCTGAATTGTCCGGCAGAATGTCGACTAACAAATCATTTTGGGTGTTGTTCGTTAGAGTATAATGTGCGATAAACACCGCGTGTCCACCATAATCTGGATCCCACTGGAGACTATTTAGAGTGATTTCTATTCCGTCCTTTGAGTAGGTTGCTCCTATAGGCAAGCCTGAGATCGGCGTTGCCGTGGGGAGTGGCGTGGCGGTTGGCTGTAGAGTGGGACTGGGCATCGGCACCGGCGTATGAGTCGGATAGGGAGTGTACGTCGGTGGCATCGGCAGCGGCGTATAGGTTGGATATGGAGTATACGTCGGTGGCATAGGCGTTGGTGTCAAAGCGCGAAGCTCGGCTAGTTTTGCCTCTATGTCCGCCAGCTTCGCTTGTACATCCTTGTAGTTTGGATCAACAGCAAGGACCTGATCACACGCTGTCTGTGCCTCCGCCCACCGCCCTAGGTTTATGGCACCTAAGCACTTCTGATACGTGGCTTCCAGTTGGGCCAGAGCTTCAGCCGCAGCCGTGGTCGCAATAGCCTCAGCTCGCGCTTCCGCTGTAGCCGTCGCCTGGGCAGCTTTGGCTTGGGCTGTCGCCAGCACTTCTTGTTGCTTCGTTTTCAACTCTGATAGCCGAGTTCGTGCGTCATTGTAGTTGGCGTCAATGGCGATGACCTTCTCAAAGGCTTCCACCGCCCTGCCCCAGTCACCGACATCCTGAAATGCCATGCCTGCCTGGTAGTGCTGCTCCACTTGCTGCTGGCGCTCGTAGTTGGGATAAATGAAGAGAATGATGATCAGCACGGCCACCAATAGTATCAGCACAATGAGGATGCTGAGCCAGACAAGTGCTGGACGTCGGCCTGAAATGGTGCGTCGTTGGGTCATGTTCTACTCCTCACATCTCCATCGTGATTTACTCTACGGAAGCCGGTTTCCACATCGCCCACAGAAACGACTGGTTGGTCGAGCCGCTGGCGTTCCGCAGTGCGGGCATCTCCGAACACCTGGCGGTGCGGGCGGACCCGGCGGTTGTCGGTGCCGTCGCCAGCGCAGTAATACCCATGCACCTACCGTGCTTAGGATCAAGAGCACTATGCCGATGACCACCGGACCGGGAACACTTGGGGCTCGCCCTAGCTCCACCACGGCAACCTGGGTGACCTGGGAAGGGGGCAACTCCTGCTCAAAGACGCCGTCGTTGTCGTCGTCTACGCGCAATGTGTGAGGGTCGTCGGGCTGCACGGCCAATTCGGCCACGGTGGCTGCGCTGAGAGGCACGTCTTCGTAGGCCAGACGGACGGCCTGATCACGTCGCCGGTCGCCGTAGAATACGTCCAGATCAAAAGCGCCATCGCCCGTGCCTTCCACTCGGACGGCATAGCGCTCGCCCAGGTCTGCGTTGGGGACGACGATGAACTGCTGGCCTGTCTCCGGGTTGGTGAAATAGCGTGCCCCAGGGATGTCCAGGTCCATGCCGCCAACGGCGTTCGGGCCTACGTGCCGCCCTCGCCGGTCGTAGAGGTGCAGTTTGGCCGGGCTCCCCAATGCCACACCCAGGTCGTCCGGACCGATGACCACCGGATCAGGAGGCCGGTAGGCCGGCGCTTCGGCAACGAAGCGGTCCAGCAAGTGTCGCACAGCCAGGACACCTACGGCCAGCCGGTCGGCGGCGATGCGAACCGATCCATCGCGCTCGTCCAGGTCGGCTGGCCCAGTGCGGTTGCCAGCCAAGCCGACCACGACCGTCATGAGCGAGGGCACGACGGTCGAGTCAGCCTCCGGCGGCAGAGCCGCTTGGGCGTCAAAGGCAGCATACAGGTGTTGCTCGTCACCTACGACTGAGACCAGGCTGATTTTGGAGAAGGGGAAACTGTCTAGATCGCCGGCGATGTAGCTGGCATTGGACAGTCCCACCACGTGCACGGGGATGTAGGCAACGTAATCCACACTACGAACGTAGCGCACGGTCTGCGGCTCGCCGGGCTGATAGTCTACGACGCCATCAACGACCGTACCATCCAGCCAGGTCAGGCGCAGTCGAGAGCCTTCCGGTGCTTCCCACCACGGACCAGTTGGATTGTCCATCCTCTGACAACTGAACACCTCGCGAATGTAATAGGGACTGCCGTAGATCATGTCCCCCTCAGGCACGCGCTTATCAGACTGAATCACACTCCCAGGGTGAACGTAGCCAGCAGCCCAGGTCCCGATGTTGCGCACCAGCTTGCGCACGTCCTCCGTCGCCCAGTCGGCGAATTCTCCCCTTACTCTGTTCTCCAGCAACGGCTCTACGTCAAATTGTGGCGGCGGATTTTCACCGCGCTCCCAAACAGTTAGAGGATCCGCTGCCAGATACTCGTGCAGCATAAAGTCGGATGGACCTCGGTAAGGATAGCCAACGAGATCGGCAACTGCCCCTAGCGATTTCAGCTCTTCCGGCATGGGGTACTGGAACTTCGATCCGTCCACAAACTCAGCGAAGTTCGGCCGGTGCTGGTCTCGCACCTCACGGGCGTCCTCGTAGCGCAGATAATTGATCGTCCAGTCCAGGATCTCGCGAGCCGTGAAGAAGGCAGTAATCGGCTGCGCACCACCAAGCACTTTGCCCAGGGCTGCTTCTGCTTTCTTGGCGATAAGCTGCTCTACAAACTTGGAAACACCCTCGCGGGCTAGAAAAGCATAGAGATCGGCGTCGGGCTTGTAGTAAGGGATGGTGTAGTAGGGATCGGCGGGGCTCTGAGCGTAAAAGGCAGATCGCCCCAGGTAGAACATTGCCCATTCCTCGTTGGTGGCAAAGCGGTAGCCCATGTCCCCATCGAAAGCGTTGTTGGTTGGATCATCCCAGCGGAGCAGTGTACCATCCAGATTGCGGTGGTTCCACGCGCGTATCGCCAGGTCGTAGTAGTGCTGCGCTTGCGAGTCAGCATCGGCTCGCCCCCATAGAGCGAAGCCCATCTTCACGGCCTGCTCCACCAACCTGCCACTCGCTTCGGCTAGCAAGCCTTTCACCAATTCCGTACCCAACCGGGTACGGAACTTGGCCAGCGTCCGGGGGTCGAAATGCTCCAACAGGTACGTTCGGTCCAACTCGATGCGCACGTACTCGAAGGTAAAGGTCTCGCCCCCATCTTCCACAGTCCAGAAGAGGTTCATCCGCTCAAGCGATTCGGTGATCTGAAGCGTCAGTTCTTGGCGCACCGCCTCGTCCAGCACGGCGCTCTCCACTGCCTTGGCAAGAGCTTCCAGGATCTGATCGGTGGTTGCGTCTTTGAGTGCAGGGAATACCAATACGTGCATATCGAAGGACAGAAGCACATCGGGGTTGATGAAGCGATGGGCCTCGTAATCCTCTTCTGAGGCCTGCAAGCCAGCACGCAGGGCAGTGGTGAAGGCTGTACGGCGCTCTTCGAAAAAGATCTCGCCATCGGCCTTGAGTAGCTCCAGTGCCACTTCGGCCATCCAGGCGGGCGGATCCAAGGTTGGGTCAACGGCTGGCGACATAGCTGGCACTGCTCCCATCTCCCCACCGGGGTACGTCACGCGGACAGGGACTGACGCGCCACTGCTGAACAGCCGTTTTTTCACCCTGGCAGTGAAGGTATTGTCACCCTTGTTGAGGATGATGCCCTCTATCTGCCACTCGCCAGATGCATTGACGGAAGCTCCACCGTAGTGCTTCCCGTCCCGAGATAGGGTTAGAGTGCTGTCAGGCAGACCCGTGCCTCGCACGTTGACCATCCCACCTGAGGAGACCGTGCCATCGGCTGGTGCAGTGATGGTGGGCGCTGGCGGAAAGAGACTGTCCCAGAAGTCCCGCCATCGTTCGGCGGCATCGCGCTGGAGCTCTTCCCACCAGTCGGCGATCTCCTGTTTGATGTCTTCGACCAAGCTGTCTACCTGTTCGCGTGTCCACTGCTCTATAGCCTGGGTTGCGTCCTGAACCCACTGGTCCACCCACTGCTGCACCTGCTCTTCGCTGACACAGGCGATGTTAGCTGTCATGAGCAGCACGACTACCAGCAGGATACGGAACCAGTTCCCCTTCGTTGTGGAATCCATCGCAAGGTTGTCTCCCCTTCAGTTTTAGTGACTTGATAGATCGGAAACGCCTTCCAGCGTGATGACCTGATTAGCTTGACAATGTTAAATTCCCCTGGGTAGCAGCCCAACCGCGTTGGGCGTTGCTGGCAAGCAGCGGCCCTCCGGCACAAAGACGGCCAATGAGATTGGCCTGCTACCCCGTATATAGAGGCCGTTACACAAGATTCAGCGGAATCTAACATTGTCGAGTTATTATCTCCCGCCTTCTATGGTGTCGTCCAGGACACCCGCCAGTCGTACACGGTACCACCGAATGTCAACCGTCTCACTTCACCGTTACCGACATTCACCACATAGATGTCACCGAAGTCGTCCCCAATGCTTTCGTCCTGGCTGGATACAAAGGCCAACCACTGACCGTCTGGCGACCACGTTGGCGCCCGGCTCCACTTGTCGTCGGGAGTGTAGGTTAAGCGACGCCGATTGGTGCCTTGGCGATCCATGATGTAGACCTCCTCATAGCCAATCTGGCGTCCTTCGTCTGTCTGAAATGCGATCCAGGTTCCGTCGGGCGACCACGATGGTGCGTAGTCGTAGCCAGATCCGACGCTCAGTTGCACAATCTGTCCTGTTCCCAGATCAAGCATGAAAATGCGCCATATGTCCTCCACCTGACCAGCGAAGAGAACCTCTTGACCCGTCGGTGACCAGGATGGGAGGGATTTCTCTGATTCCCCCCAGGTCAGTTGTTCGGTATCCGCGCCGGTAACATCGCTGCGGTACAACTGCCAGGTGCCATCTCGGTTCGACTGGAAGATGAGAGATTGGCCATCGGGAGACCAGGTTGGATGGCCACTTCGCTTCTCGTTGGGAGTATTGGTTATTCTAGTGGAAGTCCCGCCACCGGCCGATACGATGTGCACTTCCTGTCTGCCTGAAGCAGTGGAAGAGAAGGCGATAAAGCGACCATCTGGAGACCAGACTGGAGCCCAACTCCACTTGCTGGGAGTAGTGGTGATCTGGCGTTCGTGACCATCCTCCAAATCCATGACAAAGATTTCCAGGTTGCCATCCGGACCGCGTCGAACAAGGGCAAGTCGCCCGCGAAGTTCAGGCGCGGATTCAGGGGGGCTGGTCGGCGGAACCGGCGTCGGGATTGGAGTGTTGGTCGGCTTTGGTGGCTGTGGATATGGTGTATCCGTCGGCGCTGGCACAGTGCTTGTGGATGTAGCTGGTATCGGCGTAGCAGCCCCCGGCGTCGCTGTGGGAGGTGAAGGCATCACAGTGACCCCTCCAGGAGGTGTTGCT
>CAYUPJ010000016.1:0-36312 GCA_964446635.1 uncultured Anaerolineae bacterium | reverse complement strand
CGCCGTCCACGGTGCGGCTGAAGCTGCGGTCGTAGCCGGGGCTGTGGGTGTAGTGGTATTCGTCGGCCACCGTTCCGTCGGGGCGTATCAGGCGCACCCAATCCTCGTCGTTGTTCAGGGAGACACCGGTGTCTTTCTTGAAGAAGACCAGGAAACCGCCCGGCGGAATGGTCTTGTCAGCGGGGATGGTGTAAGGGCCGCTGCCCCCCTCGGCCACGTCGTCGAGTTGCCAGCCTCCCAGCCCCACCATGGCCTGACCAGCATTGTAAAGCTCGATCCACTCGTCGTTGTAATCGGCCGTGCCATCGCCGTCCCAGTCTACGTTGTGCGGGGCGGGCAGGAACTCGTTCAGCAGGACCGCGTCCGCTGGCGCTATCCCTTCCACCCAGATGGGGCTGGTGTAAGCGGTGTCGCCATCGGCCTGGGTGGCCTTCACCAAGTAGAAATGGCCTGCCACGCCGGGCACGGTGGGCGTCCAGGTGTACATGGTGGCTCCTGAGAAGCTGGCGTTGGCCACCACGAGCCCTCTATCGAATAGCTCCAGCGTCACGCTCTCGCCGTCGGGATCCACCACGTGCACGGAAAAGGTGATGGTCGGTGCTTTGGGGATGATGGAGCCCATCCAGGCATCACCCGCGCGCAGGGCCAAGGCCAGGTTGCGGTCCTCGGTGGCGAAGGTTCGCCGTGCTCGCAGGGCCTCCAAGATGTCCCCTTTGGTCAAAGCTGGGGCGACGACTCCCGTGCGGTGGGGGGTATCAGCGCCCCAATCGGGCGTCTCGGTGTCGCCGTTGTTAGTTGCGCCCACGTGCCAGCCGGCGTAGAGGCTGCGCAGGTACTCGCCCTCGAAGGTGAAATACTGATCTCTGCTGCCATTTCCCACCTCCTGGAGGGCCATGGCTGCGTCGGCGGCCGGGTCGTAGGCGAAGTCGTTGAAGTCACTGTCGGCGAAGGGGTGGTTGAACTGGGCGACAGCACCTTTTTGCCCAGGGAGCCAGGCGTAGAACTCGGCCAGGGTATCGTAGCCAGGATCGTCGCGGGAGACGTAGCCTCCAGTTTCGAGAACACTGATATGCCCCTCCTCTCGGCCCGTCCACTCGAAGCCGCGCAGGGCCACGAAGGCCCCGTCCACTGTGGCTGCCTCGGCCCGGGACAAGGTATCGGCCCACCAGGCGTCGTTGAGGTAATGGTCGTGATCAGTGAGGGCCAGGAAGTGCAGCCCGTTGGCCCGGCCCACGGCGTAAGCGTAGCGCGGGGGACCGCTGCCATCGGAGTAGGTGGAGTGAGAATGGATACAGCCGAAGTAGGCCCACATCCCGCCAGGCAGTGGGGCTGGCGGTGGGGGCGAAGGGGGCGATGGCGGGAGATCCGTCAGGGAACCGGGGTTGGGCTCGGCGATGGCGAAGTCGGCGTTCATGTCGCCGGTATCGCCGGCGCCCACCCGCTGCAGCGACCTGGGGGCTGCGGCAGAGATGTTGCCGCTTACGCCCACGGCGGCGTAGTCGCCCGACTTGTAGGCGACTGCGTCCACGATCTCATCAGCGGGGCCCAGGAGCAGCATCTCGTCGCCGGAGTTGGAGAGGGCCCAACTGCCCGTAGCCCAGAGAGTGTATCTACCCATATTGGGCACTGTCGGGGTATCAGTATAGCCTGTGCCTGAGACCCACACCTCGAAGTCGGGATAGAACCCGAAGCGGGCCTGGAACTGGGCCGCGTTCTTCGCCACGATGATGAGACCCTGAGGACCGAGCATTGTCCCCGGAGGGAAGCGATACATCCCCTCGCCCTCCCCCTTCGTCTCCTCGTCGCCGACCTTGTAAAGAGAGAGGTTCACCGTATCCCCGGTGGGGTTGAATATTTCCACGAACTCGTCGCCCTCGGTCTCAGGGATCGTGCCGTCGTAGCAGACCTCACTGATGAGGAGGGGAGCTGCTGGAACAAGCGTCGCCGTCGGCGTGGGGGTTGTGCTGGGGGCGCCCCCCGGCGAAGGAAGGGATCGCTCCACGAAATCGCTCGCCTGATCGGTATCGTAGCCTGTCGGCTCGCGCTCCAGCGAATGGCCGGCAGCGACATCGGGGCAGGGTGGGTCGAAGGCTGTAGTGTCTGTCCCGTAAGAAATCTGGTCAACAATCGTCCCCGCACTGTCCCTGAGGATCAGGCGGTCGCCATCGTTGCCCAGCCCATTGCCGATGCTGCCATCGGCGATGAAGACAATGGCGCCTGTGAAGTCGGGGTAATTGATGTAGAAATCCCCGGAGGCGGCGATGACCACGAAGCCGTTAACGGGGATGGTCACCGTGGGGATGGAATCGGTGGCCATATTATCGTCTATCGTCCAACCGGTTAGCTCAATCGGCGCAGGGGCGTTGTTGTAGAGCTCCACCCACTCGTAGGCGGCATCGGGGCCGGACTGAGCGGAATCGTACTCTACCTCGTTGATCACCACCTCAGGGCTGATGGGGATGGTGGTGGGGGTGGCTGTCTCTGTGGGGATAGATGTGGCTGTTGCCGTCTCCGTAGGAGTGGGAGTATCTGTCGCCGTCGCTGTAGGGGTGAGGGTGGCTGTGGGCGTCAACGTCGGGGTGAAGGTCGCTGTGGGCGTGGCCGTCGCCGTAGGGGTGATGGTTTCTGTAGGCGTTAGCGTGGTTGTCGCTGTCGTGGTGAAAGTCGCCGTTGCCGTAGGTGTCAGCGTACTGGTAGGTGTGATGGTGCTGTCCGGCGTAGGTGGAGGCGTCTCCAGGAGCCAAGGGTTTTCGGCGCTGGTGCCCATCACCGCAGCCATCAGCACCCCACTGCTTATAAGGGCAATTAGGGCCAGGCCGACTACGAGTTTGTTCATTTGTCTCACTCCTTATAACACGGAGTTACCTGATCCGTCAATCCTACCAGTCCGTTGTTCCTCCACTACTGAACTGCTTAAGCACCAGAGGCAGGTATACCCTATAGATAGTCGTTGTGGGCGTAGCCGTCGGGGTGGGGGTATCGGGCGGTGTTGGCGTGTTGGTAGGTGTGGGTGTGGCCGTGGGCGTGGGTACGGTCACTGCCCCTGGATGGGGGAACTCCTGGTCAATCCAGTCTGCGGCGGTGTCGGTGTCCACGTTGGCCGGCGAGCGCTCCAGCGAATGGCCGGCGACGACATCGGGGCAGGGAGGATTGAAGAAGGTGACCTTATCGCCATAGGACATGGCGTCCACGATGGCATCCCCACCATCGAGGATCAGCACCTCGTCACCACTGTTGGCCAGTTGGACCTCGCCGCTGGCCCAGGCGGTGTAGGGGATCATGTCGGGCACGGCCTCGTCCGAAGCCACCATCTCGTAGTCGGGGTTAAACCCCCAGACGCTGCGGAAAGCTGTGGCCTTGTTGGCGATCACCATCACCTGGCCGGGGTTGATGGAGGTGCCTGACGGAAATTGCAGCATTCCTTCGCCTTGGCCGGGTGTCTCCTCATCGCCGACTTTGTAGTTGGAGAGATCAATGGTAGAGGCACCTGCGTTGTAGATCTCGATCCATTCCCCATCAGGCTCTGTGCCGAGAACGTCGTACAACACCTCGCTGACGAGGATGGTGGGCGAGGAAGCCCCGATGGGGGAGGAAAGACGTGGCAAGAGGAGCAGGGGTAAAACGAGCAGGCCAAGCAGAACCATGCTTCTTAAATCTCTACCAGTGATCATTGAGATACGTCCTTTGGTTTTATGATTCGTTGTAGTCTCAGTAGACCGCAACAAAGGCTCGTAGTGGGTGCTTCAGCGCCTTTTTCAGGCGATAAATCGCCCACTACGAACAGCCCTTGCGGTGTACTGAGTCTCATGAACTCAGATACCGATGGATGCTGGCCGCAACCTGGCGCCCTTCCGCGATAGCGATCACCGCCAACTGCGACTCGCCGGTGTTGTCCCCGGCCGCGAATACCCCGCGGCGAGTCGTCTGCCCTGTGTCTTCATCGGCGATGATCCAGCCGCCGGGCTCTGTCTCCAGCCCTGGCGTGGCCTCCGCTATCAGGGGATCAGGACCACGCTCAGGCGCGAACACTACCAAGTCCACGTCCACGGTATACTTGGAACCATCGGCCGGTATCAGGCGAATCCGGCCACCTCGGCGAGTGAGGCGCAGATGCTGACATTGGACTTGTGCGACGTGCCCTCTTTCATCGCCAATCAGGGCTACAGGCTCAGTCAGGGCCACAAAGCCCACGTGCTCTTCCTGTGCAGCTAACCTGTCCTCGTGACGGCACAGGATGTCCATCTCCCAACCTCGATAAAAGCAGGTCACCTTCTGTGCGCCCATCCTGACCACCGTCCGCGCACAGTCCACTGCAACGTGCCCAGCGCCGAAGATTGCTACCCGCTCGCCCATCTGAACGGGGGCCTGCTCGTCAGGGGCAATGTACGCTTTGTCCAGGTTGGTTCGCAACAGAAACTCGGTGGCCAGGTAGACGCCTTCCAGGCCCATGCCTGGCAGATTCACTACCGCCTCGAAACCGGCCCCGGTCCCCAGAAACACAGCGTGATACCCCTGCTGGAGTAGGTCCTGCACCGTGACATCCCGTCCCACTCGGGTCTCGAATGCGAATTGGATTCCCAGGCGCTCCAATTGGGCCACCTTCGCCTCGACAATGCGCACAGGGAGCCGAAAACGAGGGATGGTGTAGACCAGCATGCCCCCCGGCCGACGGTGCATCTCGAAGGCCGTGATGGCGTACCCCAGCTTGACCAACTCCTCCGCCACCGTCAGGCCAGCCGGCCCCGACCCCACCACCGCCACGCGCCAACCCGTCGGTTGGGGGATTTCGGGGATCGGGAAACCCTCAACTTCCCGTTGATAGTCGGCTACGAAAGCTTCCAATCGGCCCAAACGGATACCGGGGGTGAACTGTCCCACAGGGCAGGGGCGTTCGCACAGGAACTCGTCAGGACACAGCCGCCCGCACAGTTCCGGGAAGTTACTGGTCTGGCGGTAGATGGCAGCGGCCTTCAGAAAGTTGCCCTCCGCAATCTCCAGCATCGCGGCTGGGATGTCGTTGTGCAGTGGGCAGGCCAGCATACAGGGTTGAGGCGAGGGACACTGAATACAACGAGACGCCTCCAGGCGGGCTGTCTCCGGGGAGAAGCCGAGGCACGCCTCGTCGAAATCCCTGATCCGCTCCTCCACTGGTCGGTAGTCGAGCCGTGGGGCGAGTATTCGCGTGTTGTTTTCCACTTTGGTACCCTCCTTAGAAATGTCAGCTTTTTGGGCCCTCAATTCGCTTGTTACAAAGCGGCAACTTTCGGCCAATATAGTATATTATAAAAAGCCACCTACGTCAAACGCACGTGGCTTTCCGCCTGTTGCCAAACAAGATGAAATCTGATATACTACCTCTACCTGCTGCCAGAGCGTATTTTCACCCTTTACGTGCCCCCCGACTCCCCCCTCGTTGGACAGACGCTGGCCCAAAGCGGCCTGGGACACGACTACGGGCTGACTGTGCTGGGCATCGTACGCCAATCCCACTGCCACATGGCTCCCTCGCCCATGGAACGGATCTGCGCCGGCGACCGCCTGCTGACCCAGGGTGGGCCGCGTCGGCTTCAGCGCGCAGCAGCGGACAAAGGCATCACATGGGATAGGGCTACCGTGGATGAAGCAGAACTGCTCGTTGGCGACGTTGGCGCGGCCGAGGTTACCCTGGCCCCACGCTCGGCCCTGGCTGGCAAGACGTTGCGCGAACTCGACTTCCGCGAGCGGTTCGGACTGACGGTGCTGGCCCTGTGGCGGGGGGGCGAGCCCATAGAGCGTCTCATCAGTGAAGAGCCGTTGCGCCAGGGTGATGCCTTTCTGGTGCAGGGCCCCTGGCCTAAGATCCGCTTGCTGCGCGACCAGCCTGGCCTATTGGTGATCTCGGAAGACGAGGCCATCCCCCGCAGTTCGCTAGCCGAGATGACGTCCAGGTCCACCATGCGACTGAGGTGCTCGTAGTAGGCCCAGGCGGGATCGAAGCGTTGGATGAGTCCTTTGATCGGAAAAATTCGCCAGAGTCCAGTTATTTCTTTATCCAAATAGCACCTCGAACCGTATACCCCGGTTTGGCCAATCCTGGCAACAAAAATGCCGAGTCATTAAGGCGCGGCATTTTCGTTCTGTCCTTTTAGATTTCTCTACCCACTTCAGCAGCCAGTTTTTGCCAACATTCCCTGGCCTCTCTGAAGTCCTAATCAGTGCTCGACTTGCGAAGTGGGAGATTTAGCATAATCTATCTCTTTACGTATTTCCTCATTTTCACTATCTAACTCCAAGGCTTTGCTGAAAGCCTCTAGCGCCTTCTCGAAGTCGCCCATCTCAAGGTAAAGATGCCCAATTGCTCGATAACCTAGTGGACTTTCAGGAGATAAATACATTACCTCTTTACACATCTCGAGCGCGAGATCCATTTGCCCCTGTTCTGCAAAAACCGTTGCTAGGTTGCAATAAGCAACTGTTTCCACTGGAAGGAATATTTTGGGGAAGGGGTCTTCATCAACCAAAACATGGTTCCTTTGGTAAAAAGCAACCCGTAGTATTGCTGTCTCGTCTTCGGCGTGGTCTAGTGCATTATCTAGGCACTCTGTGGCTCTTTCATACTCCTGCTTCTTGAGAAAGATATAGCCCAGATTGTTGTAGGAAGTTGATGGGGAATCAAAGTTTAGCTCCAAAGCACGAAATAGCTCTGCAATGGCTGCCTCATAGATTCCTTCCCCAGCAAGTATAAAACCTAGATTATTGTGTGCCCGTGCGTTATCAGGCTCGACTACGGTAGCTTGCTTGAAATCCTCAATGCACAGCTTTATCTCATTTTGAGCATAGTGGGTGAGGCCTAGATTAGTATATGCTTCATCGTAATTGGGATTCAGCTCAATAACCTTGCGGTAGGCTTCCTCAGCTTCTTCATAGCGCTGTTGCTCATAGAGAAGGCCACCCAAGTTGTCATGATAGCTTGCATCATTCGGCGCGAGCTCAATAGCCCTGTGGTAGGCTTCCTCAGCTTCAGTATAGTGCTTCTGAGCACTCAGAGCATCCCCTAAACCATTATGGTAGCTTGCATCGTAAGGGTTACTTTCAATGGCTATTCGGTAAGCAATCTCAGCCTTCTTGAATTGCTCCGAGTCATTGAGGAGGCGACCTAAGCAATAGTAATGACTTCCATCATTTGGATTAAGTTCAATGGCCTTCTGGAAAGCATCTTCCGCCTTTCGATACTGACGAAGATCTATTGAAACATGGGCTAACCCATGATAGTACTCATCGTTGTTGGGGTCAAGTTCGATAGCTTTCCGAAAGGCTTCCTCAGCCTCATCATATTGGTGGAGATGTCTGAGAGCATAACCTAGGCGCTCCCAATACTGGACAACCCCCGGAGTGGCTTCGATAGCTTTACGAAGCGTGCTTACAACTTCGTCGTAGCGAGCTTGTTTATGGAACATCCGGCTCAAGTGAAAGTAAACATGACCTTTATCCGAGTCAAACTCTTGGGCGGTCTCGTATATGTTCTGGGCCTCGTCATAGCGCTCTTGATCAGTTAGAACATCCCCAAGTCTGTAGTACGCGGCAACATATTTGGGGTCGAGTTCGATGGCCTTCTGGTAAGCCTCTATTGCCTCCTCGTACCTTTTCAGATTATTAAGGCTATCACCCATGTGGGCGTAGGCCCAGGCGTAGTCAGGCTTGAGCTCGATGGCTTTCTGGTAAGCCTCTATTGCCTCCTCGTACCTTTTCAGATTATCAAGGCTATCACCCATGTGGGCGTAGGCCCAATCGTAATCAGGCTTGCGCTCGATGGCTTTCTGGTAAGTCTCTATTGCCTCATCGTGCTTACCCAAGTCATCCAGCGTTGAAGCCAAAGCACCGTAGCCCTCTGCCTTACGAGGTTCAAGCGCAATAACTCTTTCATAAACTTCGACCGCTTTCTCCAGTTGTTCCTGCTGGCGGTAGGCCGTGCCTAAAGCCTGAAAGACTGAGGCACGCTTCGGGTCTAATGTAGTAGCTTTTTCCAGCAGTTCTATGGCTTCTTCAGCTCGATCTAAATCCTGAAGTACTAAGCCTAAGGTCTGATATGCCTCTGTTCGCTTTGGATCAAGCTCAATCGCTCGCTTCAATGACTCGACAGCTTTCTCTTTCTTACCCAAGTCGATGAGGGTCATGCCCAGGGCGGAATGGGCCAAAGCGTGCTTTGGCGCAATTTCAATGGCCTGGCGAAGGGCCTCCGCCGCCTTCTCGTATTCCTTCGCTTCGCGCAAGAGAGTGCCCAAGTTGAGATAAGCTTCCAACAGTTTATTCCGCAACTCTTTTCCTATCTTGGCCATCGCTTAGTCGACCCTTCTTGGCCTCTCCATAGAATGGTAATCCATCAACGGTAGCATTTCCTCTTCCCCCGGCCATGCGCTCGGCCTGACTTCTTCTCGCTGCCTTCTTCTGGCCCATTCCTCCTCTAGCTTGCGGGAAGCCTGTTCTCTAAGTTTATCGAAAGCGCCTTCCAATTCCTTGACCAATTGCTTAGCTACGGGTTCCATCTCTCTGGCCTGGAGGGATTCACACAGCCAACATGCAGTGTCCAAAAGCGTCTGCGCCAGAGGGTGGGAAGCCACTGGAGAGCTTTCGAGTTCATCAATCGCTTTCTGAATGCACCACGCGGCGGCTGACGGGCTGCGGGCTTCTGCTTCTTTGGCCTCCTCCAAGTGAGGCCGAATGGCCAGACAGAGCAAGTATGCCTCTAGTTGAGCCACTGGTGCCTCTAACTCGTGGGCCAGGAAAACGGCGCGGGCTCTGTTCAACAAGGTCTCGGCTTCAGGCCAATGGCCTTGCAAGCACTCTAACTGAGCCCTCTGGAAATCTATATGGGCGCCGATGAGGTCGGTTGCCTCATCCTTCTTGATCCCTACCCCCTCTTCGTGCATGGCAAAATCTAAGTGGTAGCGGGCCTTGTCCAGAACCTCATCCCGCTCTTCCTCGCTTGCTTGGCCGGCGGCTAACCTATCAATCAGCTTGACGGCGGCCTTAAAGTGTAGACTGGTGGGCTTGGGAGACGCAGGCGGGGGCGGCGGGGTGTAGAAGGCTTCTACTTGATGGGAAAGCTCCAGGCGCTTCTCAGGATCAGAGGTGAGTTTGTAGATATGAGGAGGAGCTCCACGGCCCCTTTTCTCCTTCATAGGCTCCGAGGTCAGGTAGCCCTGACGCTTCATTCGCTGGAGTTCGGTGCGGATGCTGGCTGGGTTCAAGCCCGTCACGCGCCGCATCTGCGCGACAGTGAACTCCTTCAAAGTAAGGGCGTTGCTGCGAATTCTGATTTTCACCTCGTTGGGAAGCGCCATACCTTGTCCTCCTACCTGACGACCGTATCATAGCATAATTCTATTTCTTTGTCAAATGACCAAGAATTGCTAGATGCCAGAAAACCAGAACCACAGTTCACGGCAACCTTGGGCAGCCTTAAGCCAACGCAGAAGGTCATCTTGTCTTCTTTCGAGAAGGGAAGAAAGACCGTTGAGAAAGTCCCCGTGAGGCACTCCGGCGGCCGGGGGAAGAGCTGCCAATTCCCAAGTGATAGCAGTGAAGCGGTTGGGAATCCAAATGGAGCACCAAGTGTCGAAACGCTTGGCCAAAAAATAGCCATCTTTGGCCTTGTCACTGTTCAGATGAGGGAGAATGAACTGTTCAAAGGCATCTGCTTGCTCGCTTCTCAAGCCAAGGGTAGTGTTAAGCACATGCTGTATCCTGAAGAAGTCGTTGGCAGCGGAGAGAAGCCAACCATCCTCGAAGAGCCTGCTGCCCGTATCAACGGTGTAAACGTGGGAGATGTACTCGTGAAGAAAGAAGAAGGGATAAGCCAGATAGTTGATGAACTTGTCTTGGAAGGAGAAGCGCACCACGATGGTGCCAGGGGCAGGTTCCTCACTCTCTTCCAAGCAGCTCTCACGATAGCCAAAGGGGGCTTTGGACGTCTTGCCAACCCACTCGAAGTCCAGAGCCACTTCCCGTCCCAATCGTTCCTGCGTCTCAGTGTGAGGGCTGTCTGCGTAGAAGCATTGAGCCAGTTCCTGCCCCAGGGCCTGCCATCGCCCCACATCGTCTCGATATCGCCAAGCTGAAGAGTGAGCCTTGATGTCGGCGATGATGGCGGCGTAGACATTAGCCACGTCGGGGTTAATCGTCTCCACGAAGGCTTGTTTGGCCCTGAGTCCATCGGCCAGCAGTTTAACCGCCTTCTCTAAGCTTTCCGGCGCGGCCTCATAGAGATCATGCAAAACGCCGTCGAAGCTGGCCCAGATTTTCTCCTTGGAGAGTTGTGTCTCGTGCCGTAGAGGCCTCTCGAACTCGTCCAGATGGGCTAGTAGTTTGCTGTAACAAAGGGTGAATGCTCCGTATTTTATGATTACGGATTCATTGCTGTCGAAGTCCATCGCCTCCTCCATGACTAGCGTTTCTTCTTGCGGCGGCTACGTTTCCTTGACTTGACCTTGAACCGTTTCTTCAGCTTGGGAAGAATGATTGCCTCGTAGGTCTTCAGGACGATTCCGCCAGTAACAGTGAACAACGCTGTTACCACAATTTTGGAGAGTCCCGGCCAGTCGATCGGTATGGTTTTCTCGATCTCGATTTGAATGTCGCCGTCTGTAAGCAGCTGTTCACACCCTGCCTCCCGAAGAGCTTCCTGGACAAGAGGCACCAACTCCGCTTTGATGGTATCTGCCGTGTCGGGTGGAATGGGCTCCAAGAGCAGTTCAATGATCTCTTGGTCGGCCTCCGAAGGCTTAGCCATTTTCTTTGCTCCTCTCTTGGTTAAGTCTTTTGGGCAATGGAGACGACACAATTATACTACAGTTGGAGGGAAAAGGCAACGCTGATTTGCTGTTTCGGTAAGAGATGACGATGGGGTAGAGCATTTGACAGGACAGGCACTTCGTGGTATCATTGTTTTTAGCACTCTGGTATCGAGAGTGCTAATGGTGGCTCTGGTGAGACCTGCGATGGGTGATTTGACAGTTAGACAGCAAGCCATATTGGCCCTGGTGGTACGACAATATATCTCTACAGCTACACCCATTAGCTCCAAGTCCATCGTCGAGGCTTATGGCCTGGGCGTCAGCTCAGCCACGGTGCGCAACGAGATGGCCCGCTTGGAAGAGGCTGGGTACTTGACTCACCCTCACACCTCGGCCGGGCGTGTCCCCACGGACAAGGGCTATCGCTATTTTGTCGAATGTCTCTTGGGAGAGACAGAGCTGCCCCTGGCTGAGTGTCGCATGATCCGCCATCAGTTTCACCAGGTGCGCCCTGAGATGGACCAATGGCTGAAGCTCTCGGCATCGGTACTGGCTCAGACTGCGCAGAGCATGGCGTGGATTACGGCCCCCTCCGCTCCCCAATGCCTTTTTAAGCACTTGGAACTGATTTCTATCCGCGATGCGTTGGTCCTGGTGGTCCTGGTCTTGCAGGGGGGAATGGTCAAGCAGCAAATGTTGACTTTGGCTGGGTCTCTATCCCAAGAAGAGTTGAGCCGGATGACAACGCACTTGAACGACCTCTTTGGTGGTTTGACTGCCGATGAGGTCATGGCCCAGTTGGGGCATTTGACTCCTTTGGAGGCCCAGGTGGGGGAGCTTGTGGTGGAGATGATGGGGCGATTGGATGAGCGTGCCCGCAACGAGATCTACCGTGACGGCTTGATCAACGTCCTGCAGCAGCCTGAGTTCGCTAAGGGCCAAAGCGCTCGCCAGGTCTTCGAGTTTTTAGGGGAGAGCAGCTTCTTAGAAGCAATTCTAGCCGATGTTCTGGCCCCGGCCGTGGGTGGCGTGCAGGTCATCATCGGGGGAGAGGGGCTTTGGGAGGAGCTGAGCGACTGCAGCCTGGTGTTGTCCCGGTATGGCGTCAGCAGCTACGCCACGGGGGACCTGGGGGTTCTGGGCCCCAGACGCATGTCCTACGGGCGAGCCATCTCCGCCGTCCGTTACGTGGCTAACTTGATGAGCGAGCTGATTCACGAGTTGTACGGATACTGATCAGTTAGACGCAACGACCAGATAGAGACAATGAGCTATGGCCGAACTGCCCAGTCTGCGTTTCATCCGTGACCACATTCAGACTAAACGCTATCGCCTGACCAAACACGCCACCATCGTCCGCTTGGAGCGGGACATCACGGTTGCTGAGTTGGAGCAAGCACTACTCCATGGAGAGATCATTGAACGATACCCAGATGACCAGCCATATCCATCTTGTTTGGTGCTTGGTTGGTTGACTTCGGGTGATCCGCTACATGTTGTTTGTTCAAGAGGGAACATTGAACCGGCGTTGCGTATCGTGACACTGTATGAGCCGGAGGACGCTCTATGGGAAAGCGACTGCAAAACCAGAAAGGTAAGGAGATGAACGATATAACAGATCGGTGCGACCTGTGCGGAGGCGAGTTAAGGCCCGGCAAGACTACCTTGGAAATCTGGCGTGGTGAGGAATTACTCATTATCAAGGATGTATTGGCTGATGTGTGCCAGCAGTGCGGCGAGGCTTACATTTCCGCTGAGATTTCCGAAAAACTGGATCACTTCTTGGCTGAGTATCAGCGGTATCGCCCAGAGCGATACATTGCCGTGCCCCAATATTCTGCTGCCCAGGCGGTGGGGATTTAGTGGATGGGCGAACTGCGGAGACCTCAGTAACGCCGATCATAGGAGGTGCGATAGAGTGACAAAGGAAGAGAAAATTGAAGAAGCCGCTGCGGAAGCTACTGTAGCAGAAGAGATCACGGAGGAAGTCGAAAAGGCTGCCGAAGCCGAGGAGGTCTCTGAGCTGGAGGCTCTGCATCAAGAGCTGGAAAAAGCCAAAGCCCAGGCGGCTGAGTATCTCGACGGCTGGCAGCGGGCGCGGGCCGAATTCGCCAACTACAAGAAGCGCAACGACCAGGAGCGTCAGGAACTCTTCAAGCTGGCTAACGCAACCTTCATGGCCAAGCTCCTGACTATCTTCGACGACTTCGAGCGAGCCTTCCAGACCCTGCCCAGAAGCATGCTGAGCTTTACCTGGATTGACGGCGTAGCCCTCATCTACCGCAGGTTGCAGGCCATCCTGGAAGCGGAAGGGCTGACCCTCATCGAGACAGAAAGCGAGAACTTCGACCCTCTGCTGCACGAGGCCGTCACCTACGAGGAGAGCGCCGAGCACCAGGAGGGCCAGGTCATCGGCGAGGTGCAGCGGGGCTACAAGCTTGGCGACCGCGTCTTGCGACCCGCCCTGGTGAGAGTGGCTAAGGGGAAGCCGGTGTCAGAATCTGAGGAAGGCAAAAGCGATACCTGAGAGCCTTGCACAAATTAGCTTGAGGAGCAGAGGGATTGCACTTACTAATACTTTCAGATCAATTTGATAAAGAGGTTCTTGATGTCTGGATTGGCCACAAAGCTCGCACCGATGGAGCGGTCTTGCGCCATAGTTCTCTAGCTTCCGCTCAAGGCGAATCCCTTCTTGATCATCATGTTACTATTGTTCATATTTCCTCGTATTTGCCCGATTCGACCACCCTCCACAACCTGTCTTGGTATACTCAACTAGCGCTGGAGGAAGGAAGAACTATCATCTATGTAGCTGGTATACCACTTAGTTACAAAGACAAACTGATCAACGACTGGTTGGGATCGCTCGATGTATACCCTGAATGTGCCATTGGAAATAACATTCAACTTACGCAACACGGCCAAGCACAAGTATTCCGAGATTACTTCAAAAACGTGAATCAGTATTCTACATGCTGGAGGACAAAGCAAAGCCCCGAAAAGACGATCGCGGTAATAGGAGACACTGGATTTGTTATCGCTGCCGAGTACTCTATTGGGAAGGGTAAAATCGTTGTTCTACCGCCACCGTTGTATGACGAAAACCTCCTTTATGAAGTTATCCCCTCACTCTATAACATGGCACGAAAGTATTACGAGGACATGCAAAAAAGAATCTTTGTGGGAGATGAGCCAGCGTGGGTCGAAGAACACAAGACACAAAAGCATTTGCAGATTAAAGAAGACATCGAGAATCTTCAGCGATGCAAACAAGGGTTTGACATGATCACATATCTACTGTATGGAACTGGTCCTGAGCTTGAAGAGAGCGTTAAACTTACCCTTGAGAAGTTAGGCCTGGAAGTCGAGAAAACTCCTCCCGGAGCTAATATCGACTTCACAGCAAGAAATGCTGATGAAACAATAAAGCTAGCTGTAGAAGTTACCGGAACTACTGACAAGATCAAAAAAGAAAGTAAGAAAGTATCGCAAGCTTGGACATATTCCTTGGAAAAACACGATGAACAAGAAAAGCTTGTACTGATGGCAAACACCTATAACTGTTTATCTGTAGAGGATCGTTCTGATAAGCTTCACTTCACCCCTGATGTCGAAAACAAATTCACGTCCATAACTGCACTACTGATGACAACTGCTGACCTTTACTTTCTATGGAAGGATGTCCACGAGAAAAAACGAAATGCGGACGAGGTATTGAAGCTGCTTTATGAATCAACGGGAGTATTAGAAATCCCCTCCTCGTGAGATTCGCTTGACTTTAACTCGAAACCCAAAACTCGAAACTTTCAATCTTGACACGGAGGAACACCAAACTATGAGTAAGATAATCGGTATTGATCTAGGAACTACTTTCTGTTGCGCGGCGGTGATGCAGGCCGGCGAGCCAGTGGTGATCCCCAGCGCCGAGGGAGGGCGGCTCTTCCCCTCGGTGGTGGCCATTAACCCCAAGACGGGGGAACGCATGGTGGGGACGGTAGCCCGACGCCAGGCCGTCACTAACCCCGATAGCACCATCTTCTCCGTCAAGCGCCTCATGGGGCGCAAGTTCAACGATCCTGAGGTGCAGCGAGCCAGGAAGATATTGCCGTATAAGATTGTCGAGAATCCCAACGGCGATGCCTGGGTAGAAATGGGGGGCAAGGAGTACTCTCCGCCGGAGATCTCAGCTATGATCCTGCAGAAGATCAAGACCGACGCCGAGGCCTATCTGGGAGAGCCCATTACCCAGGCGGTGATCACCGTGCCTGCCTATTTCAATGACTCCCAGCGCCAGGCTACCAAGGACGCCGGCCGGATCGCGGGGCTGGAGGTGCTGCGCATCATCAACGAGCCCACCGCCTCGTCCCTGGCCTATGGTATGGACAAGAAGATTGACGAGACCATCGCCGTCTACGACCTGGGCGGTGGCACCTTCGACATCTCTATCCTGGACGTGGGCGACGGGGTCTTCGAGGTCAAGTCCACCAGCGGCGATACCTTCCTGGGCGGCGACGACTTTGACCAGCGGATCATAGACTGGATCTGTGACGAGTACAGGAGGGATCAAGGCATTGACCTCCGCCAGGATAGGATGGCCCTGCAACGTCTCAAGGAAGCAGCAGAGAGGGCCAAGATCGAGCTCTCCACGGTGATGGAGACGGAGATCAACCTCCCCTTCATCACTGCGGATGCCTCGGGCCCTAAGCACTTGACCATGAAGCTGACCCGAGCCAAGCTAGAGCAGTTGGTGGAGGATTTGATCGAGCGTTCCATCGGCCCTTGTAAACAAGCCCTGGCTGATGCCAAGCTCTCCCCCGATGACTTAGACGAGGTGATCCTGGTGGGCGGGCAGACCAGGACGCCTGCCGTCCAGGAGGCGGTGAGGAGGATCTTCGGCAAGGAACCCCACAAGGGGGTCAACCCCGACGAGGTGGTAGGGGTGGGGGCAGCCATCCAGGCCGGCGTCCTGGGCGGCGAGGTCAGGGACGTGCTGCTCTTGGACGTGATCCCTTTGACCCTCTCCATCGAAACCCTGGGTGGCGTGGCCACGGCCCTCATCGAGCGCAACACCACCATCCCCACCCGCAAGAGCCAGGTTTTCTCCACCGCATCCGATGGCCAGACCGGGGTGGAGATCCACGTGGTGCAGGGCGAACGACCCATGGCCGGCGATAACAAGACCCTGGGGCGCTTCATTTTGGATGGCATCCCGCCGGCACCGCGGGGCATCCCCCAGATCGAAGTGGCCTTCGATATAGACGCCGACGGCATCCTGAACGTCGGCGCGCAGGACAAGGCCACGGGCCGCGAGCAGTCCATCCAGATCACTGCCTCCAGCGGCCTCTCCAAAGAAGAAGTGCAGCACATGATCAAGGACGCCGAGCGGTTCGCTGCTGAGGATAGAAAGCGCAAGGAAGAGGCCGAGGCCCGCAACGCCGCCGACTCGGCCATCTACGTGGCGGAGAAGACCTTGCGTGAGCAGGGCGAAAAAGTGCCAGCTAAGGTGAGGAGTGACGTGGAGAGCAAGGTGTCCGCTCTGCGTACCGCCCTGCAGGGCAAGGACGTGAACGAGATTCGCCGCAGGACCCAGGAGCTAGGCATGGCCGTGCAGCAAATCGGCGCGGCCATGTACGAGCAAGCTGGCCCCACCCCGCCTCCCCCAGGCGAGGAGAAAAAGCCCCCTGAGGGCGGTGAGACCGTGGAGGGAGAGTTCAGAGAGGTGTAGAATTGAGATCAGGACACCACGAAGAGATAGGGGGAGATAGAACTGTGATGAAGACAATTGTAGAAATAGAGAGGGCAGAGATTATAACGACGAATCACCCCTTTATCGTGCGGGTAGAAGGCATTTGCGGCGGGCGACCGATCATCGTTGGCACACGCACGCCGGTGCGCTCCATCGTGGGCTATCATAAGATGGGGATGTCGGTAGAGGAGATGCTAGAAGGTCTTCCGCATCTGAAACCCGTTCACGTATACGATGCCCTCTCGTATTATTATGATAATCAACAGGAGATAGAGCAAGACATCAGGGCAGACTCGGAGGAACGATTGATGAAGATATATCCGCCGGGGCAGTACTCGACATGAGCTCAAAAGAGGTGATCAAACTTTATCTCAATGAAGATGGCATACCAAGCTGGCAAAAGCGTTACGCTAGCGGGGTTTCGACGTGCTTACGACGGTTGAGGCCGATATGCTGGGTATTTCAGATGAGGAACAATTGGCCCTTGCCATTTCACAAGGTAGGGTTGTTTTGAGCTTTAACCGAGGTGACTATGCCAGATTGCATAAGCGCTACGCAGAGCACGGTTGGGAGCATTGTGGGATCATCGTTTCGGAACATTACCCCATTGGCGAGCTATTACGACGGATGCTGAACCTGTTGATGTCACTATCGGCTGACGACATGCGTAACCGATTGGAATATTTGAGCCAATGGGAAGAGACCATTAGTTGAATGAGCGCTAAACGCGACTACTACGACGTGCTCGGCGTGGGTCGCTCGGCCAGCCAGGATGAGATAAAGAAGGCTTACCGGCAGTTGGCCCGCCAATATCACCCCGACGTCAACAAGAGCCCCGACGCCGAAGCCAGGTTCAAAGAGATCAACGAGGCCTACCAGGTCCTCTCCGATCAGGAGAAGCGGGCCACCTACGACCGCTTCGGTCATTCCGGCGTGCAGGGGCGCTGGGGCGACTTCAGCAATTTCGGATTCGGTTTCGGCGGCTTCACTGACATCTTCGAGGACCTGTTTGGTTTCGGCCCCCGCACCAGGACACGGCGCACGCCACAACGAGGGGCTGACCTGCGTTATGACCTGACCATCTCTTTCGAGGAAGCTGTCTTCGGCTGCGAGAGGGAACTGGAAATCCCGCGCTACGAGACCTGCCCCCGCTGTCGTGGCAGCGGTGCTGAGCCGGGCACCACTCCCATCCGCTGCCCCCAGTGCAACGGGACCGGTGAGGTGCGGCGGACCCAGCAGTCCATCTTCGGCTCTTTTATCAACGTGAGCGCCTGCCCTCGCTGTGGAGGCGAAGGGGAGATTGTAACCACTCCTTGCAGCGAGTGCCGGGGCCAGAAGCACGTGCGAGTGACCCGCGCCATCTCTATCAAAGTCCCAGCGGGGGTAGATAACGGGACACAGATTCGCCTGGCTGGTGAGGGAGAGCATGGAGTGTACGGCGGCCCGCCGGGCAACCTCTACGTGGTGGTCTCAGTCAAACCCCATCGCTATTTCCGCCGCCAGGACAACCACATCATCCTGGAATTGGCCATCAACGTCGCTCAGGCAGCCCTGGGCGATGAGGTCATGGTGCCTACGCTGGAGGGCGAAGAGAAATTGGTCATTCCCGTCGGCACACAGACGGGCAAAGTCTTCCGCCTGCGGGGCAAAGGCGTGCCCTACCTCAGGCGCAATGGTCGGGGGGACCAGTTGGTGATCGTACAGGTAGCGATTCCAACCGACTTGACCGACGAACAGAAACGACTGTTCAAGGATTTGGCCAAAACGCTGGGCAAAGAGGTTATCCCCCAGGAAGAAAAGGGCTTCTTTGAGAAGATGATGGATTTCTTCAAAGCATAGGGAGGTTAAGGAGATGGCCGTCAAAGAAATCACCCTTACCTTGCCTGAAGAGCTATATCGAGATGCTCAAGAGGCAGGGATACTTTCCTCGGAATACATAGAAATCCTCTTGCGGGATGCATTGCGTTCCGTAACGTGGGAAGAACGTATTGAGGAGATTCAGAGGGAGATTCAAAAGGCTGGTGGGGTAGACAAGACAAGGGAGGAAATAATTGCCGAGCTCCGAAGCACTCGAAAACGCCTATGGGAGGCGGAATATAAGCAATGAACTTCGGCAAACTTAGCCGGTTGGCGCAATCTACCTATCACACAACAAAAGGGAGGAAGAACTATGAAAGCGCGACTGTTTACCGTATTTGCTATCGTTATGGGCCTGGCTCTCGTTTTGATATGGGCTGTGGCCGCCCAGGGTCCGGAGCCGGCCGTTGCCCCGCAGCGCGGCAGCCCGCCGCCCCGGCCGACGCCAGCCGGGGATTGGGATGGCGAGCAGCCCTTCCGTCAGCCTGTGGCTCCGGCAGACGTGAGCACCCAGGCCATGAACTCCGCTGTGCCCCTGGGCCAGCCGGGGCTGAGTTTCCGCTACCTGCGGACCTTTGGCGAGACGGGGGTGCCCTACTTTGACGATGCCGATCACCTTAATAACCCCGCTGGCGTTGGCACCGACGGCACCAACGTCTGGATTACGGAGGGCAATGGCCGCCGTGCTCTCAAGTATGCCAGCGACGGCACCTTCCTGATGAAGATCGGCAAGGCCGGCTTTGGCGAAGTTGCCGGAACAACCCTCAACTCGTTGACCGATGTAGCAGTAGACAGCAGCGGCGACATCTGGGTGGTGGATAGAGGTGCTCACCACGTGATCAAATTCAACTCTAGCGGCAGCCGGGTGAGCGAGTTGGGTGTATTGTGGGGGCCTGGTACAGGCAACGACCGCTTCAACCAGCCGTATGGCATCGCCTTCGACAATGCCGGCAACATTTACATCAGCGACAGTGGGAATCACCGTATCCAGGTGTTCAATAGCAGCGGCGTCTACTCGACCACTATTGGCGTGACCGGCGTCCCTGGTTTGGACAATGTCCACTTCAACAGCCCGCGCCACATCGCTGTGGACAGCAACAACCGGCTCTACGTGGCCGATGCCAACAACCACCGCGTCCAGATCTTCAATGTGTCCAACATCTTGGCCATCACGCACCTGGCGACCATCGGCGTATCGGGCGAGTCTGGCTCGGATAATGCCCACTTCAACTCACCCCAGGGCGTCGCTGTGGATGTGACCCGAGGGTGGATCTACGTCGCCGATCTCTTCAACGGACGTGTCCAGGTGTTCGACTACGCCACCCGAGGGTATCTGAGGACGCTGACCGGCTGGTCCCCGCATGACGTGGCAGTAGATTCGGCCGGCAACCTCTATGTGGCTGACGCCTGGAATCACCAGGTGCGGCAGTTTGACAGCAATCTCAACCAGGTGCGCACCTATGGGACCCCCGGTGTACCTTACCTGACCGATGGCTCGCACTACAACAAACTGCATGGTGTGGCGGTGGCACCGGATGGCAGCATTTACATCGGCGAGGACCTGGGAGCACGGCTGATCAAACTGAACGCAGCCGGTGTGCCGCAGTGGATCATAGGGGAGGCCGGCATCGGGGGCAGCGACAACGATCATTTCGCCTACGTCACAGATGTGGCTTTGGACGCAGCAGGGCGGGTGTATGCCGCTGACCCCCCCAATTGTCGTATCCAGATCTACAACTCGGATGGCTCGTACTATGGCACCCTCGGCACCGGCTGCGGTATCGGTGACTATCAGTTTAAGGCCCCCCATGGCGTTGCCATTGGTCCGGACAATACTATTTACGTGGCCGATTCAGACAACCATCGGGTGCAGGTCTTCAACAGCGACCGGGTCTACGTGGCGACGCTCGGGGAGACCGGTGTGGCGGGTTCCGACAATGCGCACTTCAACTCCCTGAGAGGTGTGGAAGTGGATTCGGTTGGCAACGTCTATGTGGCGGACCTAAACAATCACCGGGTGCAGGTCTTCAACAGCGACCGAGTCTACGTGCGCACCATTGGAGAGACCGGCGTGCCGGGTGATGACTTCGGCCACCTGAGCAATCCCCCGGCCGTAGCCGTAGATGCTGTCGGCCGTATCTATGTGGCCGATCAGTGGGGCGGGCGTGTGCAGGTATTTGACAACAGCGGGGCTTACCTGACCACCATCGGTGGCAGTGGGGGTAACCGCACCGGGCAAATGCGTGGCGCGGAGGCCCTGGCCATGGACGCGGCAGGCAATCTCTATGTGGCGGAGTCAGAGAACGCCCGCATCCAGAAGTTCGCCCCCGGCGTGCCGGGCTGGGTGCAGAGCAATATCAACGGCTTCGGGTCTCCTCGGAACCTGGGCATCTTGAGCCTGACCCCCTTCCACAGCCGGTTGTACGCCGGCACCTTCAACCCGAGCACCGGTGCCCAGCTCTGGCGCCTCGATGACGTCGGATGGACCGCCGTCATAACCGACGGCTTCGGCTCTGGCCGCAACGTGGGCATTGACCACCTGATCGAGTTCAACGGCTACCTCTACGCCGGCACCTGGAACTACGACTACGGCCAAGATCAAACCTACGGCGGAGAGGTGTGGCGCTCCGCCGATGGGGAGCGCTGGACGCGCATCGCGGACAAGGGCTTCGGCGTGCCGACCAACGGTGAGGTCTTCCGCTTCGCCGTCTTCAGCGACACCCTCTACGCCGGCACTCGGAGCTACGCCGACGACCGTGGTGCCGAAATCTGGCGTAGCCGGACGGGAATCGCAGGCGACTGGAACCGGGCCGTTGAGAACGGGCTCAGCAACCCGCGCAACTCTGCCGTGCGCACCTTCGAGGTCTTCAGCGACACCCTCTTTGCCGGCATCTCCAACTACGACGAAGGTGGCGAAATCTGGCGTTCAACCGATGGCCTCACCTGGACGCAGGTCCTGACCGGTGGCTTCGGCAGTGCCGAGCGCATCTCTGTCGCAGCGCTGGCATCTTTCGAGAATCATCTCTACGCCAGCACGACCGGCGGTACCGGAGCCCAGGTCTGGCGTTGCCAGGCTTGTGACGGTAGCGACTGGGAGAAAGTGGTGGCGGATGGCTTCGGCAACCGTGACAACAGCCAGGCCAGCGCTCTGGAGGTTTTCGATAACCACCTGTACTTTGTCGTCGGCAACCTCACCAGCGGGCTAGAAGTATGGCGTACCGGAGACGGGGTGAACTGGGAACAACTGGTCGCCGGAGGCTTTGGAGATAGCAACAACATCTCTACCGGCTGGGACAACGCGGTGGCCGTCTTCAATGGCAGCCTGTATGCTGGTACCTGGAACAGTGCCAACGGCGGGGAGGTGTGGCAGAAAAAGGTGCTCGCGGCTGACTTTACCGCCAGCCCCACCGAAGGTGTGCTGCCCCTTACCGTGACCTTCACCAATACCTCCACAGGCGACTACACCAGCAGCTTGTGGGACTTTGGCGACGGCATCACCAGCACGCTCACCAACCCCACCCACACCTACACGGCCGCAGGGGTCTACACCGTCACCCTCACCGTCAGCGACGGGATAGACACCAGCACAATGACGAAGGCGGGGTACATCAATGTGCGGTACGGCGTCTACCTGCCGCTCATTTTGCGCAACTATTAAGGGACATCAGCGGGCCGGGGTGGGCACTGCATCACCCCGGCCCAAACAACAAACGACGACCTGCCCTGGTGCGGGCACAGATTGAGAAGGCAGGGTTGTTGGGGAGGAAAGGTGGCTGAGGTGTATGACTTTGTTACCTTTTTGCAGGAGCGCTACAGCCAACGCGCAGCCGTGGACGTGAACGATGCCTGGAGCGAGGAAGACCTGGATGACCTGATACGGGCTTCGCTGGCACACGCCGAACGCACTATCTGGGCCGGGGAGGAGGGATATGGTTAAGCACAATAGGCCATCTGTCTGATCGGGATTGGCAGGGTGTGCAAGCCTGCCTACGAGCCGCATTGGCCGTGATGTAAGGAACTCCGAAACATAGAGAGAAGCGATGAAAAAGTTATTCTTGCTGTTAATAATCGTTCTGATTTTGGGAAGCTCCGCCTGCGGGAGGCCCACCCCAACGCCAGAAGCAGCACCAGCCTTGCAAGGCAAAAGCATCCTGATGATCATCGCCCACCGGGACTTCCGCGACGAGGAGTATAAAGAGCCGCGCCAGGTCTTCGAGGCCAGGGGAGCTACGGTCAGCGTGGCTTCCTCCTCTCTCGAGGTAGCCAAAGGCGCGCTGGGCGCTCAGGTCAAGCCCGACCTCCTGTTAAAGGACGTGGCCGTGGGCGATTACGACGCGATCGTCTTCATTGGCGGCCCTGGAGCTCAGGAGTACTGGAACGACCCCGCGGCCCACGCTATTGCGCGGGAGGCGGTCTTTCAGGGCAAGGTGCTGGCAGCCATCTGCATCGCCCCGGCCACCTTAGCTAAAGCGGGAGTATTGAAAGGCAAGAGGGCAACGGTCTTCTCCTCTGAGGCGGAGGAATTGAAAGCGTGCGGGGCCAATTACACCGGCGCCAGCGTCGAGCGCGACGGGCTGATCATCACCGCGGACGGTCCCAAGGCGGCAACCAAATTCGCCGAGGAGATAGTTAAAGCGCTGGAGGAACAGGATTGAGATGGCTGGAGGCCAGTGTACAGGCAGACGGCGAGGCTGCTGAGGCAGTGAGCGAGGTGTTTAACCGCTACGGGCGCGGCGGGGCGGTGCTGTCCACGGATTTTGGCGACGAATCAGGTAACACAGCGGTTGTCACCGTCAAGACCTACCTGCCTTTAGACGAAGAGGGGTTAAAAACCAGGCGGCGCATAGAGGAGGCCCTCTGGCATCTAAGCCAGATTTACCCTCTTCCACCACCTCAATTCCGCGAACTCACTGAAGAAGATTGGGCCCATGCCTGGAAGAAGCACTACCATGTCCTGCGTGTTGGCCAGCGCATGGTGATCAAGCCCTCGTGGCAAGAGTACGTTCCCCGGCCCGATGATGTCGTCATCGAACTGGATCCGGGCATGGCCTTCGGCACGGGCCTGCATCCCACCACCCAGATGTGCCTGCAGGCTCTCGAGGAGCACCTGAAGCCGGGAGATAAGGTGTTAGACCTGGGCACAGGCTCAGGGATTCTGGCCATCGCCGCGGCCAAGCTGGGAGCAGTCTCCGTCCTGGCCCTGGACAACGATCCGCTGGCCGTAAGAGCGGCCCAGGCCAACGTGCAATCCAATGGAGTGCAAAACGTCGTCACCGTTGAGCTTGGCTCGTTGGACAAGGCCACGGGAGAGTTCGAGCTATTGCTTGTCAACATCTTGGCCAGGGTGATCGTTGAGCTTGCTGGCCAGGGACTGGTGGATCGAGTTCGACCGGGTGGCCTGATGATCGCGGCGGGCCTCATCGAAGAGCAGGAGGCGGAAGTAACGGCGGTTTTGAGTGAGCATAGGGTGGAGACTGTCGAACGACGACAGGAGAAGGATTGGGTGACCTTAATCGGGAGAAGAAAGACCTGACAGGTCTTCGAGACCTGTCAGGTCTGAAGTTGCGGAGAATCCAGGTCATGTACCGCTTTTTTGTATCGCCCAACCAGCTTGAGGGTAACAAAGTTACATTCACCGGGCCAGCAGTGCACCACATCCGAAACGTCCTGCGTCTGGGCCCTGGCGACTCTATCGTTGTCCTGGACAACTCCGGCTGGGAGCGGGAGGCAGAAATCGTCGAGGTGGACCAAGGACAGGTAGTAGGTAGGATACTAAGCAAGACCCTCGCTACCGGTGAGCCCCGCACCAAGGTCTCTCTCTATCAGGGCATGCTCAAAGGCGGTCATTTCGAGTTTGTCTTGCAGAAGGGCACGGAACTGGGCATTGTGGAATTCGTGCCTGTAGTCACTCAGCGTTGCATCATCGCCGGCCTGGATGAAGTGAACAAGAAGATGGACCGGTGGGAACGCATCGTTCAAGAAGCAGCGGAGCAAAGCAGGCGGGGCAGGCTTCCCCGCCTTGAATCGGCCATGATCTTTCCCCGAGCCTGCGAACGGGCGAAGCGGACCGGAGGGCTCTCATTGATGCCCTGGGAGGAGGAAGAGAGGATCAATCTGAAACTGGTGTTTGGGAAGGGGGAGAAAGAGACGAGGAAGAGCGATGCCCGGTCATTCCCTTACAAACCCTTTTCTGTTAACCTCTTTATCGGCCCTGAGGGGGGCTTCGCTTTCGAGGAGGTGATATTGGCTCAACAGTACGGCATTGTGCCCATTACCTTGGGCCCGCGTATCTTGCGGGCTGAGACAGCCGGCTTGGTGGTTGCGGCGGCTATCCTGTATGAGCTGGGGGACTTGGGCTGAGGAGTGCGGACGCAAGTCCGCTCCATAAGCAGGCTCGCGCTTGCACTCCCCAAGCCAAGAAGCCCGCTCCATGGAGGAGGGAGGTAAAAGATTCATGAAACTGATCCAGGCTATTGTTCACAACGACGACGTTGATGTAGTGATCAGTGCCCTGTTAACTCAGGGTTTCAGAGCCACTCGCATGGCCAGTACCGGCGGTTTCCTGCGCGAGGGTAACACAACCATTGTGAGTGGCGTTGAGGAAGAGCAAGTTGATGAGGTGCTGGACATCATCAAGCAGCACGTCAAGTCTCGCCTGCATACGCCAAGATGGCCCCAAACCAAAGAAGTGGAGGTGAGCGGAGCCATCGTCTTCGTAATAAATGTAGAGAGGCTTGAGAGATTGTGAGGGATAAGCTAGCATGAAAAGCAAACAGCAGCTACTGGATGACCTCGAGGCAGCGCGAACTGAGCTCCTTTCAGCCATCGAGGGCCTGAGTGAGGAGGAAATGGTCCACCCAGGCGTGGTTGGGGAGTGGTCGGTGAAAGATACCCTGGCCCACATCGCTGCCTGGGATAAAGAGACCCGCGCTGTCATCCATGCCTTCGTCACCCAGGAGGACCCTGTTTTCGACTACAGGATCTCGGGCAAGCGGGGCTTCGCCAAGTGGAATGCCCGCGAGGTGGAGAAGCGGCGAGACCTCTCCGTGGCGCAGATCTTAGCTGAAATGGAGGAGGCTCGTCGGGAACTCGTGGAGCTGGTGCAGAGGCTGACCGAGGAGCAGCTCAGCCGCCGGGCTGTTCCCCCCTGGCGCTATCCGACGACCGCCCGGCGGAATCTGGAGATCCAGGCCAAACACGATCAGGAACACACTGCGCAAATCGTTGCCTGGCGGGAGCAGCTTGAGCCCTAAACCGGTTAGCGCGCTTCATCGGCATTGAGAGGAGCAACTCTGGGTGATTTTGAGCAACTGAGCCACAGGTTTCCTGTGGTCTTTTGTTTGTCCTCTCCACCGAACACGGAAGGAGGTAGTCACTTTTGAGTTATCTGTTAGCACGGTTACCCAACAAGAGAAACACAGCCATTTTGGCCGTCCTGATGGTTTTGATAGGATTGTCCCTTTTCGCTTCGCAGGACTCCGCTCATCATCTCCTGCTGAATTGGACGGGAGAGGAGGAACCCCTGCCCCAGGTGCGGGGGGTGTTCCAATTGGCCTCCAACCTGACCCGACCACAGCCAGAGACCAGACCGTATGTCCCTGTATCCCACGCCGGCCTTTGTCCCTTCGGCATCAACGTGTTTCTGGAGCAAGAAGTGGAGCCGGAGAAGCGAGAGCGCACTTTGCAAATGGTCAGCGAGGCTGGCTTCAAGTGGATCCGTCAGGAGTTCCCCTGGGAGGACATCGAAATCCACGGCCAGGGCGATTTCGAGGATCGTCGCCACGAGCCCTACCGTTCAGCCTGGGCCAAATATGACCACATCGTGAAATTGGCCGAGAAGTACGGTCTTGCCCTCATCGCCCGACTGAGCAACCCCCCGGCCTGGTCACGGGCAGCGGGCAATGAGATGGGCACCTACGCCCCGCCCGACGATTACGACGACTTCGGCGATTTCGTCTACGCCGTGGTGAGCCGCTACCAAGGTCGCCTCAAGTATTACCAGATTTGGAACGAGCCCAACATCTACCCGGAGTGGGGCGAACAGTCGGTGGATCCCGAGGCCTACACAGAGCTGCTCAAGATCGGCTATACCCGGGCCAAGGAGGCCGATCCTGATTGCGTCATCATCAGCGGGGCGCTGGCCTCCACCATTGAGCTGGGCCCTGGCAATCTGAATGACTGCATCTTCCTGCAGCGCATGTATGATGCCGGGGCCAGGGACTACTTCGACATCCTGGCCATGCAGGGCTATGGCCTCTGGTCGGGCCCTTATGACCGGCGGATGCGGCCTCGGGTCGTCAACTTCTCCCGCCCCCTCTACATCCGCGACCTCATGGTGAAAAACGGCGACCAGAACAAGCCCATCTGGATCTCGGAGATGAACTGGAACGCCGTCCCCGCCGACCTCCCCGCTAAACCGTACGGCTACGTCACCGAGGAGCAGCAGGCCCGCTACGTCGTGGAGGCCTACCGGCGGGCCCAAGCAGAGTGGCCCTGGGTGGGGGTGGTCAACTTCTGGTTCTTCAAGCGCGCCTCCGAGGACGAGAAAGACCAGGCTTGGTACTACTTCCGCATGGTCGAGCCCGATTTCACCCCGCTGCCCGTCTACCACGCCGTGAAGGAGTACGCCAACCAGCCGCCGCTGATGTATCCTGGCTATCACCAGGAGGATCACTGGGCGGTGCACTACGAGGGCGAGTGGAGCACAGTGACCGACGAAGGGGCGGTGCTGGGAGCCTACCGACGTAGTGAGGAGGCAGGAGCGAGGCTCTCTTTTGCTTTTCACGGCACCGATCTGACTTTAGTGGTGGTCAAAAGCGAGGCCTCGGGCGCATTGCAGGTGATCGTTGACGACCGCCCGCCCGTCGAGATCGAGCTTCGCAGCCCCGCGCCGGAGTTCGGGGTGCGGGTGCCCATCGCCCGCGGCCTGGTGGACGGTGAGCACCAAGTGCAGATCACGGCCTTGGGCGAGGGTGCAGCTATAGATGGTTTCATCGTGCGGTAGCGCTGCTTCTCGTAGCCAAAGTGGGGCGCAATTTTTTAAGGAAAACTCATTGACAAAGACTACTTTTTGCAGTATAATAAATGTAAAGAAATCGAAGCCCTCATTGAAGGAAAATAAGCTGATGCCCGAATAGCAGGATATGGATACAAGGATAAGCCGCAGACGATATTGATGCGGCCAGCCAAAGGGGGTGGTATCAGATGTGAATGGATGAAGCGCCAATGGTCTGAGGTGCGGGTGCGCCTTGGGTAGTTGGCGTTTTTTTGTTGGGAAAGGAGGGGCAGATGAGAAAAAACGGCTGAATGTCTGTTTTATCGCCCAATAGGGCCAAGCAAGAAAGGAGAAGATTAAAATGAGGTTCATCAAGAAGAGAAGGAGAAGTTGGGGGCTTATGCTCCTGGTGGTCGCATTGGTGATGCTGGCGTGGGTGGCAACGCTCTCGGTTCAAGGCGCGACTATCACCAGCACCGGCCCCCCAGAGTTGGCAGGCTCTGGCGTCAAGCTAACCAATGGTCTGACCTGGACGCAGGTGAGTGAGACCGGCTTTGGCGATGCCAACAACGTAGAGGTGAAGTCTATGGCGGTATCCAAGGGCTACCTCTACACGGGCAACAAGAACTCCATTACTGGGACAGAGATATGGCGGACGACTGATGGCCTTACCTGGGAGCAGGCCAACACCGATGGCTTCGGCGACGCTAACAACATGAACGTTTTCGCCCTGGTCCCCTTCGGTGATCACCTCTACGCCGCCACCGATAACAGTACTATGGGCGGGGGGACAGGGGGCGAAGTATGGCGGACAGCCGATGGCACGTCCTGGGAGCAGGTCAACACCGACGGCTTTGGGGATGCCAACAACATCGTCGCCTGGACAATGGCTGTGTTCACCGACACCCTCTACGTCGGGACGGCGAACTACGCCAATGGGGCCGAGATTTGGCGCTCGACCGATGGCACGACCTGGGAGCAGGCCAACACCGACGGCTTTGGAGATGCCAACAATGTGCGTGCTCTCTCCATGGCCGCATTCGATGGTTACCTCTACGTGGGGACCACGAATAGTGCCACCGGCAGCGAGATATGGCGCACGGCCGATGGGACCACTTGGACGCAGGTCAACAGCGACGGTTTCGGCAGTGCGGCCAACGACGGCACCTACACGCTGGCACCGTTCGGCGGCTATCTCTACGCCGGGACCAGGAATAGATCTACGGGGGGCCAACTGTGGCGCACGGCCGATGGCACGACCTGGGAGTCGGTCATCACGGATGGCTTTGGGGACACGGACAACGACACCATCAACGTGCTGGTCGCTTTGGGCGATGACTTCTATGCCGGGACAGCCAGGGCGGATGGTGCGACAACAGGCGCTGAGATCTGGAGATCGAGCGATGGTACGTCCTGGACTCAGGTGAATACCGATGGATTTGGAGTGGCCAGCAACGAGCAGATTAACTGTCTGGCTGCATTCGGAAACCACTACTATGCTGGCGTTCGCAATGAGACAATAGGCGGTCAGGTGTGGCGGACCGAAACCAACACGCTGGAGATCTTCAGTTACTGGGTAGCACCGGGCGAACAGGAGGCCTTGAATGCCCTTGTTGGCCTGTACACGTCGAATTACCCTGGCGTGGATGTGGTCATCTTCTCCAATCGCAGTGAGATCCTAGACCGCATAATCGCTGGTGATCCGCCCGATAGCCTTCAGACTCACGGCGGAGAGGAGTTGTTTGATACCTGGGTAGAGCCAGGCTACGTGGAGCCGATCACCCAGCTCTGGCATGACGAAGGCTGGCTGGACAAGTTCCCTCAGGGTCTCATTGACATGCTGTCCTATCGGGGAGAGATCTACTGCGTGCCCCTGGCTGTTCACCGAAGCAACGTCCTGTGGTACAACAAGCAGGTCTTTGACGACAACGACCTGACGCCGCCGACAACATTCGATGAGTTCTTCGACGTGGCTGCTAGTCTCCAGTCATTCGGGGTGACACCGTTGGCACTGGGCAGTCAGGATACGTGGACAGCGACGCACCTTTTTGAGGATGTTCTGCTGGGAGTCCTCGGGCCTGATGATTACCGCCACCTATGGACAGGGCAACTGAGCTTTACTGATGTCAGAGTCAAGCAAGCGTTGGAGACTTACAAGCAGGTACTCAACTACGTCAACGACGACCACGAGGCGTTGAACTTGTGGCAGGCTATCCAGTTGGTGCTTTCTGGCGACGCCGCGATGGTTATCATGGGAGACTGGATGGATGGACTGTTTAAGGCCTTGGGTTGGGTGCCTGACATTGACTTTGGCTGGGTGCCCTCACCCGAAAGCGCTGGCAGTTTTATGGTCATCAATGACTGTTTCGCACTGCCTGACAATGCACCACATCTGGACAATGCAATCAACTGGCTGAAGACGGTCGGTTCGGTGGAAGGTCAGGATGCCTTCAATCCCTTAAAGGGTTCTATTCCAGCACGTACCGATGCTAACCCTAGTCTGTATGACGTCTATCAACAATCGGCAATGGCTGACTATGCCGAGGACGAACATGCACCCAGTTTAGTACATGGTGCGGCTGCCCCACCATCCTTCATCACAGCTTGCGACGATATCATCGACAACTTCATTGCCGATGGGGATACAGAAGCTGCGGCGAATGCGTTGCAGCAGGCCGCTCTTGATGCTGGCTTCGGAAGGCGCTTTGTCTTTCTGCCGCTCATACTCAAGAATGTCCAGTAATCGAAATCGGCACGAAGCTAACTGAGTATCTCTGGTTTGGCCTGACGCGACTTTGCGGCTTCGCCCAAATGCGCGTCTTTTGCCAACGCCAATCAACGAAGCTTTCCAGTTCCTACTAACTCGACATTGTTAGATTCCAGGCCAAGTGTCATTGCGAGGAGCACTTCGTCTACGTTCGGTATGAACTCCGCGACGAAGCCTGTCCTGAGCAGTGTCCTAAGCCTGTCGAAGGGCGTAGTCGAAGGGCAATCTCCACCATTTGACCCTTCCCCGCAGGGACATTACCCCTCGATGAACTGGAATCTCATCTGCTTGGGTGCGCGAAGATAGCCACTGCTTTTTTGGAAGATGTCCCGTTCCTGGCGCAAGATGTCGTTCTCACGCTCCATCGGCGGCGTGGGAGCCGCCTCTGCCAGCAGTTTTCCATCTACTGAGTCTTGCTAAACAAGAGGATAACCCACTATGGATGTCAGAAAGACGTTCGTGTGCTATTATCAGTGGATGAGAAAATCTTGCTCCCGGGTGGCGTCCCCGCCACCCTCGCCCTCGGCCCGGCGGACGGGGAGCACCAAGTACGGATCATGGCCCTGGGCGAGGGCGCGGCTCTCAATGGTTTCATCGTGCGGTAGCCTGGCTTCTCGTGGCCGAAGTAAGGCGCGGCTTTTGAGGAGAAGCCCGTTGACAAACGCGACCTTTTGCGGTCAATGAACGTGAAAAACATCGAAGCTTTCACTGCGGGAGGATGACCTGATGCCCGAATAGCAGGGCATGGTAGAAGGATCAGCCGCAAATGGCGTCATCGCGGCCGGACAAAGGGGGTGGTATAAGATGCGAATGAATGAAGCGCCAATGGCCTGAGGCATGAGTATGCCTCGGATGATTGGCGTTTTTTGTTGGGAAAGAAGGGTCAGATGAGAAAAGACCGCTGAATGACTGTTTTATTGCCCAATAGGGCCAAGCAAGAAAGGAGAAGACCAAAATGAGGTTCATGAAGAAGAGAAGGAAAGGTTGGGGCTATTTGCTCCTGGTGGTTGCATTGGTGATGCTGGCGTGGGTGGCAGTGCCCCTAGCTCAAGGCACGGCCACCATCGTCACCAGCACTGCAGGGAGTGGCCTTGGTACCCTAGAGCAAGCCATGCCCCAGGCACAGGGTGCGCAAAGTGGTGAACCGGGAGTGTGGACAAAGTACAGCGGCAATCCCGTGTTCAGCCCCTCACAATCATGGGAGGGTAGCGCCGTTTGGGCACCATACGTCACAAAGGATGGCTCTACTTTCAAGATGTGGTATACGGGTAACTACCCTGCCCGAATCGGCTACGCTACATCCTCAGATGGGATCACTTGGACCAAGCTTGTCACAAATCCAGTCCTGGCCTCAGGAAATCCTGGCGATTGGGACGAGGAAGATGTGGTGCAACCCTGCGTGCTCAAGAGTGACGGAGGCTACCGGATGTGGTTCGTTGGTGCTATGAGCGGGTGGACCAATCGGAGAATTGGCTACGCCACTTCGCCAGATGGGGTTACCTGGACCAAGTACGGGGGTAATCCTGTCCTTGACTTGGGGGCTCCCGGCTCGTGGGAAGAGATCGAAGTTGCGGTCCCCTGGGTGTTGTACGACAATGGGGCGTACAAAATGTGGTACACAGGGCAAGATACTGCGGGACACTATGCCATTGGGTATGCTACATCGTCTGATGGCATCAACTGGACCAAGTATAGCGGCAACCCGGTTCTGTCTGGCGACATGGGAACTTGGGATGAGACTGGTCTCTTGGCGAGCAGCGTTCTCTTCGATGATGCGGTCTACAGAATGTGGTACTTCGGCAAGGACAGCTCAGGGATTGATCGCATAGGCTATGCCACGTCGCCAGATGGCATCAACTGGACCAAGTACAGTGGCAACCCTGTTCTTGACCTCGGTGGCAGTGGTGCATGGGATGACTACAAAGTGCATTATCCCAGAGTAATCCTAGACGGTGGCGTTTACAAGATGTGGTACTCAGGGGAAGATGGCGAAGGTGGCTGTAAACTCGGGTATGCGACTGCACCTGAAATGCCCTTCGTCAGCACCTGTACCGTGACCAGCACCCTGGATAGTGGAGCTGGCACCTTGCGAGAGTGCCTGGAGAATGCGCTCAGTGGACAGACCATCACCTTCGACCCCGCCGTCTTCCCGCCCGATGCGCCGGCCACCATCGCCCTGACGAGCCCTTTGCCGGCGATCACCCAAGAGGAGCTCACTATTGATGGGAGTAACGCTGGGGTGATTCTTGATGGGAGCGGGCTCACTGGAGAAGCCAATGGCCTCCATATCACCTCCAGCAACAACACGATCCAGGGTCTGCAAATTCTGAACTTCCCTAACTTCGGGGTTCTCCTGTCAGGGGTTGCTCAGAACAATACCATTGGAGGCAGCCGTAACCTAGGAACAGCCCCTTCAGGCCAGGGCAACGTCATTCGTGGCAACACTTGGGCCGGTGTGCAGATGGGAGGGCCAGACATAGTGAGCAACACCGTCAGCGGCAACTACATTGGGCTCGCTCCCGACGGCACGGTGGGCCCCGAGACCCAGTTGGGTGTTCATGTCTACGGTGGAGCGCAGTTCAATACCATTGGCGGCACAGCTCCAGGGCAGGGAAACATCATCAGCGGTAACCGAGCTGGGATATGGCTATCTCACACCGGCACCATGAGCAATACCGTTGTGGGTAACATCATTGGCGCCGACCCCACCGGCACCTTTGCGGTGAGCAACGGGGAAGCCGGCATAGAGATCCGACACGGTGCACAGCGAAACCGCATCGGTGGGGACACGCCTGGCGAGCGCAACGTCATCAGCGGCAACGCCAGCAATGGCATCCGCATCCTCGGTGAGGGCACCGACAACAACACCGTTAGCGGCAACTACATTGGCACCGATGTCAATGGGACCGCGAGCCTGGGGAATACCTGGAACGGGGTGCTTATTGAAGGAGGTGCCCAGTATAATACTATCGGCGGGGATCAAGTTGATGAGCAGAATACCATCAGTGGTAATAATGATGTTGGTGTCAAAATTAGTGGCTCTGGCACAGATAACAACATCATCAGCGGCAACTTCGTTGGCACCAATGCCACCGGCATAGCTGACCTGGGCAATAAATACATCGGAGTGGTAATTGATGGCGGTGCCCAGAATAACACTATAGAGGGCAATGTTATCAGCGGCAATGATGATGCCGGTATTCTCATCACCGACGCTGGCACCAAGAACAATGCCGTCATTGGCAATTTAGTTGGCACTGATGTTAAGGGTAACGCCGATTTGGGGAATGGGTGGAGAGGCATAGTAATTGGTTGGGGCGCGCAGAGCAATACCATCGGTGGAGCAGTGGCCGAGGAACGCAACATCATCAGCGGGAATGATGGACACGGCGTTCTCATCACTGTTGCTGGTACCGATAACAATACTGTCATCGGTAACTTCATTGGCACCGACATCAGTGGCACGGCAGACTTGGGGAACATCAGTGGCGGCATCCTGATTGATGGTGGTGCCCGGAACAATACTATTGGTGGGGTTATGGCCGGCGAGGGCAACCTCATAGCGTACAATGGCGGTCCTGGCATTCAGATAGATGGCTCTGCGAGCATAGGCAACACCATCAGCCGCAACTCCATCACCGCCAACGGTGGGTTGGGCATCGACAACGTGAACGGCGGCAACACCGAGCTGACCCCACCTACCATCGCCAGTGCTAGCTGTAGCTCCGTCTCCGGCACTGCTCCGCCTAACTCCACGGTGGAGATCTTCTCTGACCCTGCCAACGAAGGGAAGAGATACGAGGGGACCACCACTGCCGATGCTACTGGTGCTTTCACCTGGACAGGGAGCATCACCGATCCCAACGTCACTGTCACGGCCACCGACGGCGCGGGCAACACCTCAGAGTTCTCCATGCCCTTGAGCGCTTGTTACCGCATCCACCTGCCCCTCGTCACGAAAAACTACCAGTGAGCAGGGCATAAAGAGAGCCCCCTCCGCTGCGAAGAAGCGGAGGGGTTTGCTTTTTGGGGAGAGGTGGATATAATTCACAGTAGGATCGGAGGACTGCAGGTTGTGAAGAAGCTTAGCAGGAGGTGAATCGCGTGGCACAGAGAGCAATGCAGGTCCCTCATCGGGTAGTGCAGGTGGCGAGGCTCATCCGAGGGCTCAGCCGGGAGGAACGAGAGCAGTTGAAAGTGTTAGTCCCCGAATTCCAACGCCCGCCCGAGGCACAGCTCTTGATAGACAAAGAGGGGCTGCGAAACTACATTCAGCAAGAGTTAGCCAAAGTGGGAGGCGAGCATCCGCCCCTTACGGAAGCCGACCTGTTCCTGGGCGGATTGACAGTCGGAGAGTACTTCGCCCTGCCTGACGAGGAGCGGGAACGTATCTGGAACGAAGAGCACGCTATGGAGATCGAAGACTTCGAAGAGCACGATGTTAAGCCCAATGCCTACGTACCTGCTCGACAAAAACGTCGTCCGTAGGATCATTGAGGGGCTGATCCATCCCGGCAGATTAACCGACGAAGAAGCCACAGCCATTGCTCTCTGGCGTGCGCTCCGGAGGTCGAGGAGTCGGACATTTATCTCGGCGGAGACGGCCAACATCATGGGCCGATTCTCCACTTGGAGAGAGGTTCGGCTGTTTCTCGACACTGTCGAGACGATGTACACCGGCAGGTATTTCAAGCGCTGGTCTCGGCGGCTGCGGGAGCGCGGTTTCAACCGAGAGGATGCGAAAGTGCTGGGTTTGGCGACCTACGGTACGGATACCGCTGGCGAGATACTGGGCGTAGAGGTCATTGTGACCTTCGACCGACCTCTAATCAACAACTATGAGGTCCAGCGGCCTGCTCTGGAGAGACACTTGCAGACCATGACGCCCCAATTATCGCTACCTTTCCGAGAGGCCGGTCTGCCTGAAGTGATGCATCCTATTGAAGCGCTCCTTTTGCTGGAGTAGTGTCCAACGGGTGGAAGAGAAGCCCCCTCCGCCGAGAGGTGGTGGGGGCTTGCTTTTTGGGAAGAGGTAAGTATAATTCACGCGAGGATAAGTAGGAGGAACGAGCCATGATTCGCGTCAAATCATCCACCCGCATTCTGTTGGTCGCCCTGGCCTTGGGCTGGAGCGTGGACCTGCTTTTCTATGGCAAAGCCTTGGGCATTTCCGTGCCCCTCTTCGTGCTTTTGCTCATAGTCGCCCTCTTTGGCCTGGGCTGGCTGGAGGGGGTGCGACCAGTGCGGCGCAATCTCTGGCTGCTGGCCCCGCTCGTCTTCTTC
Organism: uncultured Anaerolineae bacterium; assembly: GCA_964446635.1. Classification (GTDB taxonomy): domain Bacteria; phylum Chloroflexota; class Anaerolineae; order VGOG01; family VGOG01; genus CAYUPJ01. Next base: position 892 of record CAYUPJ010000016.1, on the reverse strand, counting down.
GCCAGCATGGTCTTTGTGCGGGCCAATCCCTTTGTCACCTTCCTCAACGTAGTGGCCAGCCTGTCGCTGCTGGGGCTTGTCGCCCACTTCTACGCTGCCGGCCACCCACAACGGCTGGGACTGATTGGCTACCCCCTCGTTCTCCTCCGCACGGCAGGCAACGCCCTGGTCCGGCCAGCTCCCCTGGTATCGGCCAGCATTGATCTGACAGCCGCCCGTCGGCGAGGAAGCCGCAACCTGTTGCCTGTGATCCGAGGGCTCCTCCTGGCCCTGCCAGTGCTGGTCATCTTCACCGTCCTCCTGGCCTCGGCCGACCTGATCTTCGCTGACTACCTGGCAGACCTTTTCAGTCTCGACATCCTGCCCGATTTGCTGGAACTGCTCTGGCGGGGGATCATCGTGTTGGGATCGGCCTGGTTCCTGGCTGGCAGCCTGGCCTACGCGCTGGGGCGCAGCCAGGCATCGGACGATCAGGGCGCTCTGGAGAAAGCGCTGGGCAGGTTGGCCCAGGTCATATCCCTCGGTTTCATCGAAGTGACGACGCTGCTGATCTCGGTGGATTTGCTGTTCCTGGTGTTCGTATGGATTCAGTTCGCCTACCTGTTCGGCGGACAGGTCAATATCACTGCCGAGGGATACACCTACGCCGAGTATGCCCGGCGCGGCTTTTTCGAGTTGGTGGCCGTGTCGGTGCTGACGCTGGGCCTGATCCTGAGCCTACGCTGGCTGGCGCGCCGCGAGACAGGTCGGCAGGTGCGAATCTTCAACGGATTGAGCAGCCTCATGGTCGGGTTGGTACTGGTCATTTTGGCCTCGGCCTTCCAGCGGCTGCGCCTTTACGAGGCCGCCTACGGCTACACCCAACTGCGGCTCTACAGCCACGTGTTCATGG
>CAYUPJ010000015.1:0-36313 GCA_964446635.1 uncultured Anaerolineae bacterium | reverse complement strand
GCTCTCGCACATCGCCAGCATTCCGACTCCGCGCCAGAGCCTTGAGTTTCTCGCTAGGCAACAACTGGCTCATCAGGTTTTGCTCGCGCGTCAGGGCCGGCGGTTCCACCTTGGCTTGGCATTCCTGGGGGCTGGCTCGATTGAACCGTCGAGTCTTGCGTAGCGTCTTCGGTTCGGACTTGGCTTTCGACGTTGGCTTCGGCGCTGCTTTCTTGCTCATGGCGAGTCTCTCCGAGTACAGGATAGGTGAATGCCATCCTAATATACCCCGGAAGACTCGGTTTTGTCCAACTGGCCCCCTGTCGCTAGGCCCGCGAGTTCGAAATGGCTTAAGTTGACACTAATGCATCCCACGTGACGTAGATCACAGGGTAGTTATCGTATTCAGGGTTGCCGTAGTAGGGGTCACGGGTTTTAGACGAGTTCTCTGAAGGCGGATCACAAGCTCCGGCATCCACACATTCTGTGTACTCAGCATTGGTCACCTCGTACTTGTCTATGTAGAAGGCATCGAGGTATAAGGTACGCTGGGGATGTTCATCGTCATTGCCCTCATCCTCTGGACTGCCCATGATGAACTCGCCAGCGGGGACGAGAACCATCCCTGTCGGAGGAGCAAGAGTGGGCGTAGGTGGTAGAGGCGTGTCGGTAGGCGTTGCCGTGGGCGTATCGGTGGGCGTCGCCGTAGGCGTGTCGGTGGGTGTAGCTGTAGGCGGCACAGGCGTGAGAGTTGCTGTTGGTGGCACTATCATTGCTGCCGTTGAAGTGATAGGCAGGGGTGTAGCTGTCGCCCTTGGCAAAGGCTTGGCCCTGCGCCAGGGCTTGGCGATAAGGACAATCTCGACCAGCACCACGAGCAACGCTGCACCAATGGCTGCCGCTCGCCAGGGAAAAGGCTTCCTTGCAAGCCTCTCTTGTTTCTTCTTAGCCTCTGCCTTCGCCAATTCCTCACGGATCACAGACAGTTTGGCTGCAGTACCGCGGTAGTTGGGGTTCATTGCCTGAAGTTCTTCGAAAAGCCTAAGAGCCTTCTGCCACTGCTTCGAATTCATAGCAGCTACTGCCTGCTCGTATAGGGCTGCAAGTTTCTCCCATTTCTTCCTCTCAGCTTCTGCCTTGGCCAATTCCTCCCGGGCCTCGGCCAGCCTGGCTGCAGCATCCTTGTAGCTTTCTTCCAAGTCCAAAACCTGCTGGAGCTTATCTATGACCTCCTTCCAGTCGCCCCTTCTGGAAGATTCCACGGCTTCATTGTACAGACGGGCGATCCTCTCCTCTTCCTCCTGGCGGGCCAATCTCTTCTTCGCCTCGACCAACAGGTTGCCTGCATCGCGGTGGCTGGGGTCAATGGCTAGAATCTCTTCACAGCGGGCTATGGCCTCTAACCACTTCTCGGCCTTAAACAAGACCTCCACCTGAGCGTAGAGAGCGGCCAGTCTCTTTTCCTCCGGCTTACGTTCTCGTACCTCTTGCAGGGCAAAGAGCGTCCCATCGGGTGCTCGCATGTAGAGCACCGGCGTGGCCCACTCGATGGTGTTTCTCCGGGAGTGAACGATGGCCATCCGCGCCTCGGTCACGGCGGCATCCACAGGGTAGTTGTCGGCCAGGGTACTGTAAAACTCCCGAGAGAAGATGATGGCCGCCTCGTCGGAGATCTCGAACTGCATGGCTACCACAGCGGGAACGCCCGCTGCCACCACCGCCGCAGCTACCCCGGCGAAGGGGTCGGAGCTGGAGGTCAACGCCCCCTCACAGGCGTTGAGGATTACCAGACGCATAGGGAAGTAGCCCCGCAGCAATCTCCCCAGCCACAGCCCGCTGACGGGCTTACCTCTCCCCCCGGCATCCTCCATCAGCAGGAGACCTTCCTCCGCTTCCTCGTCGTAACCGCCATGGCCAATGAAGTGCAAAACGTGGTAGTCGACTTGCCGCAGCCGACGCTGCAAGGTCTCAAGAGTGTTCTTCCCCTCCAAGAACTCAACTTTGATTATCCCTCGCTCTTGCAGCTCACCGAGGGCGGTAGTGATACGTTCTTTCTCTCGCTCCACGTTCAGGGGTGTATAGTCGCTGGGGCTGGCGATGACGACCAGAATGCGCAGAGGAGGAATGACTTCCAGGGGGACTACAGGCTGGGGGAGCTCGGTGTAGCGCACCGGAGGGGCTGTCCTGCAGAGGGCCAGGTAGTCTCGCATCTCCTGGCTGTACATGAACTCCCAGGGCAGATTAGTCAAGGTGGGATCGAGGCGCAGTTTAAGACGAAGTCCTTTGCCCTCCCTGAAGGCGACACTCGAGCTTCTATCGTAGCAGGACTTGACGTCGTTCTTGAAGAGGGCACCGTAGAGCTCACGGCCGAACTCTTCCACCTTTTCGAATTCAGGCGGGACAACACGACGCATGGGCATCATGGAGCGCAGAAGAGCGATCTCGACGGTATCCTTGATGTCTTTGAGCTGTTTGGGGGTGAAGGGTAGGATGAAGGAGCCGCTTCCCTCACCCGCCGGGGATTTGATCACCGAGACGGCGTATTCCTTCCCCCGTCTTAGCTCAATCTTCACCTCAAAGTCCAAGTACTCCAGCAACATGCTCGCCCCCTTGACCACTGGTGGGTATCCGTTGCCCATGTCTTTACAGCATATTATACCACATTACTCTCGACTCACCAACTTCTTTACACTCTTTTCAAACTTGCGCCGGGGCAACAGCAGGCGGCGGCCGCAGGTGCGGCACTTGATGCCGATGTCGGCTCCCAGGCGCACTACCTCCCACTCGTAGCCCCCACAGGGGTGCTGCTTGCGCAAGTGCACTACGTCACCTAAGCGGATGTCCATGGGCATGGCGTGCTACCTCCCCAACTTATTATAGCACATCCAGCCCGATATGACGAATCCCGGGTCTCTTTCTTTGCCTCCTCTTCGTTTTGTGCTATAATAACCCCTGCTCGTTAAACTTGTCCTTTTGGAGAAGGGGGTAAAGATGATCCTGGGTCGCAGTCCGCTAGAGATCGTAGCTTTTTTGCTCTCGCTGCTCATCGCCATTGATGTCCACGAGTTTGCTCACGCCTGGATGGCCAACGAATTAGGTGATCCCACGGCCCGATCCGTTGGGCGCCTGTCCCTGAATCCGTTGGTTCACCTGGACCCCATGGGCACGATGATGATGCTGTTCAGCGTAGTCTACGGATTTGGCATCGGCTGGGGTAAGCCGGTGCCAGTTAACCCGATGTATCTGCGCAAAGGGCCACGGGTGGGCATGGGGTTGGTGGCAGCAGCGGGGCCTCTCTCCAATCTGGTGCTGGCTGCGATAGTAGCCGTTCCCATCAGGCTGGGCCTTCGGTTGCCGTGGTCGCTCATAACCTTGCTCGTCATCGTAATAAGCGTCAACATCGGCATAGCCCTCTTTAACTTGCTGCCGATCCCCCCGCTGGACGGTGGCAGCATCCTGCAGGGGATCCTCAGCGTTATTCGAGCCCCCTGGGCTTACCGGGTTTCAGAAGCTCTAGACAGAGTGCAAGCTCAAGGCTATATCATCTTTATCTTACTGATCATGATTGATCAAATCCTGCCTGGCAATATCAGTATCCTGGGGCTGATTCTTGGGACGCCGTTTCGTCTGCTCTATCGCTTGATCGTAGGTATCTAGGTGTATCGGGTCAGTCAGTTCTTCCGGGCTTTAGTGGCCTGGGTGCCAAAGCAAGAGTTCAGCCTGCTAAGCGAACACCTGACTCCGCCCCAGATCGAGCTTTTTCAACGGATGCCGCGCTGTGACCAGCGCCATGGCCTGGACGTTTTCTACGCCTTGCAGAGGAAGCATCACCATGACCACGATTTGCTGGTAGCTGCCCTGTTACACGATGTGGGCAAGGGCGGCGGTGGGTTGCAACTGTGGCATCGAGTGCCCATTGTTCTGATTAAGGCCCTCAAGCCCCAATTGTTGGATAGACTGGCCAGGGATGAGCCGCGCAGTTGGCGCTATCCCTTCTTCGTCCATCAGCGCCATCCTGAGTTGGGAGCGGAGTTGGCGCAGGCGGTGGGCTGCTCGCCAACCACCGTAGAGTTGGTTCGACGGCATCAAGAGCCACTTGCCAACAATCCGTTTAGAACCCATCAGGATAAACTACTGGCGGCCCTGCAGGAAGCTGATGGGGTGAATTAGGAAGTTAACGGGTAACGAGTAACAAGGCGTAACAAGGCAATGAGTAACGAGGTAGCGAGCAACAAGTCATTGACCACCCGACTAAGGACCATTTGACCATCAGACCAAGGACCATCCGACCACCTGACCAAATAAGGAGCTTTGCATGAAAAAACCGCGAATTGCGATAGTAGGTTTGGGCTTCATTGGGGGATCCATCGGGCTTGCCCTGCACCAAGCCGAAGGCGATTTCGAGGTAGTCGGCCACGACCGGGAACGTAGTGCGGCCAGCCAGGCCCAGAAAATCGGTGCCGTGGATAAGACCGATTGGAACTTGATCTCCGCCTGCGAAGATGCCGACCTGATCGTCATTGCCACGCCGGTAGGAGCCATCAAGGACACCTTGGCGGCTATCGCCCCTTACCTCAAGCTGGGGTGCTTGATCACCGACACGGCCAGCATCAAGGCGCCGGTAGTCCAGTGGGCGGACGAGATCCTTCCTGAGGAAGCCTACTTCGTGGGCGGAAATCCCATCGTCGGCGGTGCAGGGACAACGACCGCTGACCGTCCGTCAGGGGGAACTGACGCGGCCAAAGCTGATCTTTTCTCTGGAGCGGTCTATTGCCTCACTCCCGCAGCAGGTACTGCCCCCGACGCAGTGCGATTGGCTTCCGATTTCGTTTCCCTCTTGGGCGCTGTGCCCTACTTCCTTGATCCCCTGGAGCACGATGGCCTCATGGCTGGCGTGGATCACCTGCCCTTTGTTCTCTCTGCCGCTTTGCTGGGGATCACCGCTGAGAGTACAACCTGGCGAGAGATGCGCAAGCTGGCCGGAGGTGCTTTCGAGAGCGCCACCCGCTTCGTCTCAGCCGACCCAACCACCTATCGTGACGCCTGTCTCGCCAATAGCGAAAACATTGTGCGCTGGATTGATGCCTACTCAGGGAAGCTGGCTGAGCTCAAGGAGACCGTCCTGGCCGGAGATGCCGAGAAACTAGGGCAGGTCTTCGAGGAGGCACTCATCGCTCGCCAGAAGTGGCTAAAGGCCAGGGAAGAGGGCCACTGGGAAGAAGTCTCAGCCGAAATGCCGACCATGGCGAGCTTCATGGGCCAGGTCTTCGGCCTGGGTAGGCTGACGAAGCGGCGGCGTCCTGAGCCTTGTCCTGAGCCCTGTCGAAGGGGTGCCGAAGGGAAGAAGCAGGACTGACCGTGCCCATTGTCTATGTTCTGCAATGCGCCGACGGGACGCTCTACACTGGCTGGACGACGGATTTGGAGCGGCGGCTGCGGGCTCACAACGATGGACAGGGCGCCAGGTACACCCGTGGCCGTCGGCCGGTGCGTCTGGCGTACCAGGAGGAGCAGCCTACCAGGAGCGCAGCGCAAAAGCGAGAGGCGGCCATACGCCGTTTATCCCGTGCTAGCAAGCTGAAGCTGATCGAATGGACTGATCAAACGCCTGCCCTGAGCGGCGTCGAAGGGTCAAGCGTCAAACGTCAAACTTACAAAGGTAATGAGTGATATTTTGGAATCGAGTGCTGATAGGACGACCGATCGAAGCGGGGGCTCCGATGTATCCCCCGCGTCATCTTTACACCCCAACCGACAGTGGCTTTACCGTGCTTTGTTGATCTTTTTCATCGCCCTGGCTTTCGCACGAGGGGGCTACGGCATGGGCGCGCGAAGCCTCTGGTGGGATGAGAGCCTGAGCTTGCAGCGGGCCAGCTATGATCTGCCCCTCGTCTTGTCTAACCAGATCATCCTCACCGATGCCGCCAGGCAAGTGATTACGTTTGACAATCACCCGCCTCTCTACTTCCTGCTGTTGCACTTCGTGGTCAAATTAGCCGGCCAAAGCGAGTTCGCCCTGCGTTTCCCCTCCCTGGCCTTCAGTGTGTTGACTGTACCCCTGCTTTACCTTGTGGGGAAGCACCTCTTGGAGCGGCGTGCAGGGTTATTGGCTGCCCTCTTCGGTGCCATCTCCCCCCTGTACCTCTGGTACTCCCAAGAGGCGAGAATGTACACCATGCTCACCTTTTGGGGGCTGCTGTCATTCTACTCGCTGTTGCGGACATTGACCCAGTACCAAAGACCATCTGACCACCCGACCAAGGACCACCTGACCATCATTATCTATGTTCTATCCTCCGCAGCCATGTTGGCCACTCACTACCTAAGCTTCCTGATCTTGCTAGCGGAGTTCGTTGTCTTTCTCCTTTTTCTGCGTAAGGCCAGGCGGTGTCCTGAGCCTTGTCCTGAGCCTCGTCGAAGGGCTGCCGAAGGATGGCAGCGGGTAGTGATTCCCGTGCTTGGAGCGCTGTTGGTTGCCTTCCTCATCCTTTATTACGGATATTCCATCTTACCCAAAGGGGAGATGGCCGGGTTTCGCTTTATCCCTCTGCTAGAGCTTCTGCGTGATGTGTCCAACTCCTTCAGCCTGGGGATCTCGGTCGAGGCCAAACAGGTCTTGGCTGTCAATTGGGTCTTTCGAGGCGTTTTCCTGATTGGGGCTCTGGCCATAGTCTGGGGGGCTTTCCGCCGTTCGACGGATGCTCTATTGGCCCTGATCTATCTGCTGGTGCCCATCTTTTCCATCTATCTGCTCTCCTATGTCCGACCAGCCTACATGAATATCCGTCACCTGATCATGGTCAGCCCTGGCTTTTATCTGATTCTGGCCGTGGGGCTGGTGACCATCAGGAAGAAATGGCCGCTGGTCTTCGCCAGTTGTTTGGCGTTGATGATTGCTGGCTCAGCCCATTCCACTCAGCAGTACTTCTACAACGAAAAATACGCCAAAGACGATCATCGGAGCTGGGGAGAATACCTCAAGGCCCACGCCCAGCCGGGCGACGTCATCATCGTAGACCCACCTCACACCTCCCAGATTTACCATTACTATGCCGACGCTGGTCTGCCCTGGACAGGGTTGCCACGGCTGGTCAGCCCCGACGAAGTCACCATCTCCGCTCTGGAAGAGTTGAGGGCCGGGTACGAACGCATCTGGCTGGCTCTCTCCCACACTCCGCCCTGGGGCGACCCAGAGTTTCTGCCCAAGAAGTGGCTTGAGGAGAACGCCTTCCTGGTGGATGAGCGCAGCTTTCACAGCTACGCCTCCCTGGTGCAAGCCTTTTGCTTCCTGACGAGTTCGCCTGTGCTCGATACCCTGCCTGAGGTTCAACATCCCCTGGAAGCTAACTTCGAGGACAAGCTCCTGTTCTTAGGTTATGATCTGAAGGGCCGACCCGCCGCCAGTGGGCAGTTTGTGCACCTAAACCTGTACTGGAAGGCTCTGCAAGGACTGGGAGAGAATTACGGCGTTTCCCTGCGCCTTCTTGATGGGGAGAATCGTCTGTGGGGGCGGGCCGATCGCGCCCCCCTCAACGGCCACTACCCTACCTCGCAGTGGTCGCCGGGACAGGTCGTCAAGGACGATTACGAACTTTTGATTGACCTCGGGACCCCACCAGGTCAGTACCGTTTGGAGATGGTGGTTCACGATGGTAGCCAGCAACTGTCTGTCGTCGGTGAGGATGCAAGCCGCCGGGGGGTGGTGGTAGACATAGGGGGGCTTCAGGTGGGGAAGCCAGCCTCTCCTCCTGCACTGACCTCATTGCCCCTGGAACATCATCAGGTTATGGATTTTGGGGACCTTCAGCTCCTGGGCTACGACCTGGCCGAGGGGAGCTACCGGCCAGGGGATTGGGTATGGGTGCGCCCATACTGGCGAGTCACGCGGAAGCCTGTCCTGAGCCCTGCCCTGAGCAAAGTCGAAGGGGTTAGCGAAGGAATGTCAGAGGATTACTCCTTCTACCTTCGCCTGGTGGATGAGAACAAGTGGCTTTGGGCCGAGAAGGTGATTCGTCCTGCTGGCGACGGATACCCCACCAGCTTTTGGGAAAAGGGAGAGGTGGTGAAAGGGCAGCACGTTCTACGTATCCCCTCTGATGCCCCCGAAGGTGATTACTACGTGGGGATTGTGCTGCGTGAGCCTGGGGTTGCCCAGTCAGGTGATCTCCTATCACGTTTGTTTGGAGCGTTCGCTGCTGGCGGCCATGCCCTCGACATGGGAAAGATTCACGTGATGGGGATTGAGCGTGAGTTCGACGTTCCGACCATCCAGCATCCTCACCAGGCCCACTTTGGAGGTCTAGTGGAGTTCTTAGGTTATGACTTGGAGAGAGCCGGATTCAGTCCTGGCGAAGTCGTGCCTCTGACCCTCTATTGGCGCGCTCTGGAGCAGATGGACACGAGCTACACGGTGTTCACTCACCTGATTGACGAAGAGAATCGCATCTGGGCGCAGCAGGACAATCTGCCTAAGGGAGGCGGGCATCCGACGACGCTGTGGGTGAAAGGCGAAGTGGTGACCGATAGGTATAGCATCATCGTGAACCCCGATACCCCGTCGGGCGAATACATCCTTGAGATCGGCCTGTACAATGCCGAGACCGGAGTCCGATTGCCGGTTCTCGATGAGAGGGGGGAGGTTGTGGATGATCGGGTGCTGTTGCGAAAGGTGTGGGTGATAGCGGAACAGCAGTGATGGCCAGACGAACTTACAACATCCTCATGATCGCTCCCACCAGCTTCTTCCTCGACTACGGTTGTCACGTTCGAATCGCCGAGGAGGCGTGGATCCTGGAGAAGCTGGGCAACAAAGTCACCATCGTTACCTACTACAAGGGCGGGGATTTGGACGGTGTGGCCATTGAGCGCACCAGGCCCATCCCCTGGCGTCACGATTACGAGGTGGGGTGCTCCAGGCACAAGCTGGCCTTCGACGTTCTCCTCTCCATCAAATCGCTGGAGGTGGCTCTGCGCAACAAACCCGACCTCATCCACGCCCACCTGCACGAGGGAGCTCTGATCGGCTACGTGCTGGGCAAGCTGCGAGGCGTGCCCTCGGTCTTCGACTTTCAGGGCAGCATGACGGGTGAGATGGCTGACCACCGCTTTTTGAACCCCGATGGTCCCCTTCATGGCCCCGTGCACCGGCTGGAGGAAGTCATTGACCATCTCCCTCAGGCCATCATCACCAGTTCCCAGCACGCGGCTGACCTGCTGAGAAACGAGTTTCACTGCCATTCCGCCAACATCCACATCGTGCCCGATTGCGTCAACACCGATACTTTCCGTCCCGGTGTGCTCACCCAGGATGAGCGTCTCAGCCTGAAGGCTCACCTGGGCATACCCCCGGAGCGTAAAGTCGTCGTCTACCTGGGTCTCCTGGCCGAGTACCAGGGCACTCCCCTCCTGATACAAGCGGCCGCTCAGTTGGTCAAAACTCGCCCTGATGTCCATTTCTTGATCATGGGCTTTCCAGGCGAGGAAGAGTATCGGAACTATGCGCACAGTTTGGGCCTTGCTGATCACGTCACTTTTACCGGCAAGATCCCCTACAAGCTAGCGCCACGCTTCCTGGCCGTGGGCGACGTGGCCGTATCCACCAAGATCTCGGCCACGGAGGGCAGCGGCAAGCTGTTGAACTACATGGCCCTGGCCCTGCCCACCGTGGCTTTTGATACTCCCGTCAGCCGGGAGTATTTGAGTGATTGGGGAGTCTATGCTGAGAAGGGCAACCCTGCGGCTCTAGCCGAGGCGCTAGGCTCCGTCTTGGCCGACGGAGAGAGGGCCGCTACCCTGGGGGCGGCTTTGCGGCAGCGGGCCATAGAGAAGTATTCCTGGGAGCAGGCGGGCAGGCAGATCATGGGGATCTACGACTCGCTGAAGAGACAACAGCGGATTTAGAATTTAACGGACAACAAAACAAAGGCCACGAAAGCCTTTCGTGTCTTTCGTGGCCTTTCGCTTGCCCCTGAGCCCGATGAAGGGCGGTTACCAGGCCTTCAAGATAACGGGCAGGTAGACGTGATGGCAAGATGCGGTGGGAGTCCAACTGACACAGACACGACAGGCTGTACCATGAGGGTTGCAATCCTTGTCATCATCGCCGCACATGTAGTCGTTGCTGTTTTGGATGGCCAAGACGTAGGCCCCACCGTAGGGCTTGACGTGGGCAGGGAAAAGATTGACCTCACCGATGTACCCCTGTCTGTTGGACAAGACAGGGGTGCCCTGCCACCACCACTCTGTTTTGTTGTCGCTCCACATTTCCAAGACGGCTCCTGTCACCTGCATGCATGGTCCAGGAGACGAGAGGGTGAAAGTGTGCCGATGCAGATGAGTTGTCCCGTTCCGAGCATCTTGGTTGCCTTTCTCATCCCGCAGTCCAAGGAGCTTGCAATCACCGGGCCGGGGATACCAATTGGGAACGGACCACCATGGTGACCAAACCTCTGAGCTGGGCCGCCAGGAGCTATCGGGTACGAAGTCCGGGTGATTCCACCCGAAGGGTGCTGGGGGCGAGGTCACACGAATGAGCGGGGAACTGTCGGCGTCGTCGGTGTAGTATCCAGAGAAGGCAGAGGCATCAATTCGGTAAACGCTATTCCCAGGAGAACAGCAATAGCATACAACCACCGGCGTCAGGGTAGGCGGGGGCGTTACCGAAGGTGTGGGTGTCAATGTCGGCGTAGCCGTGTTTGTGGGCGTGTTGGTCGGGGTCGAGGTTGAAGTAGGCGTATCCGTCGGCGTCGAGGTGGGAGTGGACGTGTTGGTCAGGGTCGAGGTGGAAGTGGACGTATTCGTTGGCGTGGGTGTCGGCGTGACTGTGGGCGTGCTCGTCGGTGTGGGAGTACCGGTCGGTGTGGGAGTACTGGTCGGTGTGTAGGTCGAGGTGGAGGTGCTGGTCGGTGTGGGGGTACTCGTTGGGGTAGCCGGTGCGAGCTGGATGGTCCATCTCCCTTCTGGACACCGAATGTCGTCAGCGTGCAGGGTTGCGACGCCGGGGATCCCTTGGAGATAAACGGTGATCGGGACCATGTCTCCATCGTAAAGTGGGCCTGCTATGAACTTGGGCTCAATTCGCCCCTCATGGTCAGTCACCCAAAGGTTGATATTCACGGCATATTCGTGTTCTTTTTCGTTGAACTTCAGCCATCCCTCGAGGCGGACTTCCGCGCCTGTGACGGCCACTTGGCTGGGGAAGCCCACAAACTCCAATTCCCCAATCGAAGCTGTCACCATGGGCGACCAGGCCCAGATAAGGCTCAGGCCAAATGCCACTGCTACCATTAAAATTCTATTCCTCGCCATTTTTCTGAACCTCCTCCTTCTTTTGATAAGATTTGAGCTAACCCCAGCCCACGAAGTTGGCGCCATTGTCATTTCATTGTGTCTTTGCAAGCACAAAGCCGCCCCTGATTTGCCCAGGAAGCGGCTTTGTGCTATAATCCCCCCGGCCTTTCTCCTGGGCTATCAGGAGGCTGGCATCGGGATTACTAGAGCGACAACTCTGTAATCCCCTTTTTATTTGGCTGTTGGGTATAGGATATCAGATTTTAGCTCCTTTGGCGATAGCACGAGGTGCTTTTCACTGTTCTCATAGGTACTTCTTAAAGATCACAGGCAGGTAGACGTGATAGCCAAGTTCGCTTGGAACATTCCAGGTCACACAGAGACGGCACGTTGTCCCTTGAGGGTTACAATTGGCCGAACAAACGTAATCGTTGCTGTTTTGGATGGCTAACACATAGGTCCCACCGTGGGGCCAGATATAGCCGGGGAAAAGGTCAATCCACCCGATACTTCCTTGCTTATCATACGAGATAGAAGTGCCCTGCCACCACCATTCGGATTTGTTATCGCTCCACATCTCCAACACAGCTCGTGTCACCTGCATGTCTGCTTTAGGAGGAGAGAGAGTGAAAGTACGCCGGTATAGGTGCGTTGTCCCGTTCCAACCCTCTTTCTTGGTCTCCGCATCCCGCAGGCCAACGGGCTTGCAATCGCCAGGCAAAGGAGCCCAATCTGGAGCCATCCAGTATATCCACCAAACATCTGAGCCAGACCTCCAGGAGCTATCGGGCACGAAGTCCGGCTGATTCCACCCCAAGGGGGCTGGTGGAGAGGTCACATGCTTCAGCGAGGAATCCTCGGCTGATGTAGTCGAGTACCCAGAGAAGGCTGAGGCATCAATCCGATAAATGCTATCCCCAGGAGAACAACAATAGCACACCTCCACCGCCGACGGAGTGGGCGTGGGTGTAATCGTTGGCGTCAACGTTGCCGTAGCTGTGTTGGTGGGGGTTGGAGTTGGTGTATGGGTCGGTGTGTGGGTCACTGTCGGCGTTGGTGTTGGGGCTGGTACACTGGTGACCTCAAGGTCGTAGGTTACATCACATCCACCAATGTTGGTGCCAAAGGGGGCTACTTTGACAAAGTAAGTACCCGTCGTGGAGCACAGCCAGACGATCTTAGAGGCTGGAGGACTGTTCGGATCATCGTCGTTGTATTCCAACTGTGTCGCGCCATCGGTGCCGTAGAGGGTGAGGGTCGTGTCGTTGCCCCCGCCTAAGTTCAGTGTCCTGACGGTATAGATGTTGCCAGCCTCTGCGACGAATTTCACATAGTCTCGATCGTTGGGGGTGTGGAAGTTATGTGGTTGCGTTGCTCCGTTGACCCCGATCAACTTAGCCTGTTGCCAGGTGTCATCCGGTTCGTAGGCATCCAGGCAGGGTGTTGGCGTGGGGGTGCTGGTTGGGGTAGGTGTGTCCGTTGGTGTTGGGGTGGGGGTAGCTGTGCTGGTGGATGTTGGTGTGGCTGTTGAGGTGCTTGTCGGCGTGGGAGTGGGAGTAGCTGTGTTGGTAGGCGTTGATGTGGGTGTTGGGGTGTTTGTCGGTGTGGGTGTGATCGTTGGCGTGCTGGTCGGGGTCGCCTCTACCAGCGTGATGGTCCAAGTTCCGCGTGGACACCGGATGTCGTCGGCGTGCAAGGTGGCGACTCCAGGGACTCCTGCGAGATAGACGATGATGGGGAACGTTTCCCCATTGTACAATGGGCCTGCTATGAACTTCGGCTCGATGCGCCCCTCATGTCCAGTCACCCACAGGTTGATATTGACGGCATATTCGTTTTCTTCCTGATTGAACTTGAGCCATCCCTCGAGCCGGACTTCCGCGCCTGTGACGGCCACTTGGCTGGGGAAGCCCACAAACTCCAACTCCCCAATCGAAGCTGTCACCATGGGCGACCAGGCCCAGAGAAGGCCCAAAGCAGCCACTACCGTTACCGTTAGCACGATGTTCCTCGTCATGCCTCCGTCTCCTTTTCCCCGATTCGTAAGGGTAAGAAGTAACTAAAGGTTTTGCCTACTTGCCGCTATAGGCTTTCAGAATAGAGGGCAAGTAGAGCCTGTATGGCGTCGCCGTCGGCGTAGGTGTGGGCGTGCGGGTGATCGTCGGTGTATGAGTGATCGTCGGCGTAGGGGTAGGCGTGTAAGTGGCCGTCGGCGTCGGTGTATCGGTTGGCGTCGGTGTTGGTGTGTCGGTAGGCGTGACCGTGGGTGTCCACGTGGCCGTCGGCGTAGGCGTTATGGTCGGCGTCGGTGTATCCGTTGGCGTTGATGTGGCTGTGGGCGTGGGGGTAGGGACGGGCAAGCCGTATTTGCTTACCCCACTACCATTGGTGCCAAACCAGATGTTCCACGCATTATCGGTGGCGATAGCAGTGACGTAATTATTCGCCAACCCTGAGTTTGAAGTATTATAGATCGTCCAATTCGTTCCATCGAACCTGTTCACCCCATACCATTTCGTGCCGAACCACTTGTGTCCCCTCCAGTCTATGGCGATAGCATTGACCTGGGTGCCTACAAGTCCACTGGACCCAGCAACATAGGTTGTCCAAGTGCTGCCATCGAATCGGCTCGCTGCAGCATGGACACAGTTGAAATAATCGCACCACTCGTTGTATCCGTCGGTACACCCTCCAAACCATTTTGCATTGGCGCTGTCTACGGCGATGGCCCGGACATGATTGCTCGCTAATCCTGAGCCTGAAGTGTACTTTGTCCAGTTAACACCATCAAACTTGCTCACCCCGCCAGTAGAGGTGCCGACCCACACAGGGCCGGAGTTGTCTACGGCAATGGCATTGACGGAGTCGCTAGCTAACGCTCCATTTGCTTTATTATAGGTCGTCCAGCTAGTTCCGTCGAACTTGCTGACCCCGTACCCATACCCATCGGTCAGCCTGGTGCCGAACCACTTGTTCCCCGCGTGGTCAATGGCGGCGGCAGAGACCTTGTTAAACACCAGCCCAGAGTTTGAGGTGTTGTAGGTCGTCCAGGTAGTCCCAGCGAACTTACTCACCCCGTTAGCGGTGCCGAACCACTTATTGCCCTGTGCGTCTATGGCGATGGCATTGACAATTTTGTGCACCAGCCCTGAGTTTGAGGGGTTATAGGTCGTCCAGGAGGTCCCATCGAACTTATTGACTCCATTATTCGTACCGAACCATAAGTTTCCCTCTTGGTCTACGGCCATGGACAGGACGTAATTAGACGCCAATCCAGAGTTGGAAGTGTTGTAGGTCGTCCAGGTGCCTGGCTGGGCTAAGTGAAGATTAGGCGCCTGGGATGAAAAAGCCAGCCCGCTGCTAAGAGCAGGAGGGAGCCCTTGCTCGAAGGTGAACAGAAGGGCCACCAGAAGAGTAGCGGCTATTACAAAGTACAGCAACCTGGTCAGTATGGCAGTGGCCTGCTTAATAGTTGACCTAGTCATAGGAATTCTCCTTTCGTATCTTTCGTTTCGCAACTCATTTTACCACGTCTGGGCCACTTGTGCAAACTTACATCAGCCATCCACGTACCCGATCATTTGCCCCTCAGTATTGAAGTATCCACACGGACACTGCGATAGGTCAGGAGACTTGGACAAGGCAGGCAAGTATACAGTGTACGTTCCAACAGAGCCGCTGGCTGCCATGCTGGCTGGCGAGGCCGGATGTTCTCCACCCGGCGCCCAGTAAGGTCCGGCGAACTTGAGGGGGATCAACTTGCAGCCCAAGGTCGGCGGCGAGACCGACAGGTAGACCAGGGTGATCGTCGCCCTGGTGTTGTAGATCTCAGCGAGCACATCGCTCGAACAGGTGCCGAAGATAAAGCAGTCGTCGTAGGCCACTCCTGGCGGGATCACGAACTCCGGCGCGGTAAATTTGGACGGATCGCGCTGCACCGGCAGGTAAGTGGCGCTGCCTGAGGTAAGGTCGGCGTCCTGCCAGGCGATCTGTAGTGGAAAAGCCCCATAGTTGGCCAGATCACCCGACAGCTTCGACGCTCTTAGCCGTGTGGTTCCAGCCGATGGCAGCGAGCGGTTGGGATCGCTGGCATCGTAGGGCACTCCCGTGTAATCTCCAGGCATGGGCTGATACACGGCGAAGATGTAGTTAGCACTAGAGGGGATGGACATTTGGATATACGTGTGTCGCTCTGGATAAAATGCCTGCATCTGGTCCATCAGCGGCCGAAACCGGCCCACCTCCCCAACGCCGATATACGACTGGTAGGTAGCCGATTGGGTGCCGATCACCCCCACGACCGGCAACGCCTCAGGACGATGCAGGGTGAATACGCCAATCAGCTCAGTGTAACTGCCAGTTATGTGCAGGTCGCAACCGACGTTGGCTGGCAGTTCGATACCCTGGCCGGACTGGCTGATCGTCAGTGGCAGATAATCGTAACGGCCTGCCCAGGTTGCTGTTCCCGCCAGCGGCTGGGTCAGTGTCGCCGGCCAGTAGTTCCCATGCGTGATCTGGGATGTGATGCCCGAGCCGTCCGGCGTGTAGACTTTTAGATGCGACGGTGGGGCGGCGCTGCCCATTTCGTCTGAGCGCGGAACCTGCCCCAGGCAGCCCAGGTACGTTCCCCCCGAGTGCAACCGCCCGTGGATGGTGGTGGTGATCACTATCGTGTCTCCAGAAACCGAACTCGAGTCGAACTGAACGATCCCATCCCAGGGATAGGCGGAAATGATCACCCCCCTCAGCAAGTCGTCGGGGACCTGCCCGACCAGGTTGGTTATGTTCAACGAACGCGGTTCGACCCAGGGTGGAGATTGGAGGCCTGCCCTGAGACTGGTCGAAGGGTTGGATATTGGGGATTGGAGGGTGGAGGCGTGAACCGTGAAACGTGAAACGTGATGCGTGAAACGTGATGCGTGAGCTTGGAGGTTGGAGGTCAGAAGCAGAAAAGCTAGAACAACTCCCAATAGAAGGTTACATCTTGACGTTTGACGTTTCACGTTTGACGTTTCACGTTTGACGCTTGACGTTTGCATCCATCACCTCGGTCAAATAGTTTTTCACCGTTGCGCCAATCACGTGCGCCGAGAATTTGTTTTGAAACGACAGATAGCCCTCTCTGGCGATCTTTTCCCGCAGTGGGCGGTTGTGCTTCAGTAGAAGGATCGCCTGGGCCAGGGCCTGAGAGTTTGCCATCTGGCACAGGATGGCATCCGTCCCGTGGATCAACACCTCTCTGGCCGCAGGGGAGTCTCCCGTGATCACCGGCTTGCCCATGGCCAGGGCTACGAAAACCTTGATGGGCACCACCCGCCGGGCCTTGGGGCTATCGCCAAAGACACCCAGGCATACGTCGGCCGGAATAATGTGTTCGGCGATCAAGCCCTCAGGCGAGAGCCACGTATGGTGAAAGGTGACGTTTTTCACCTGAAGCCGCTCGGCCAGTGATGAAGTTTCCTGATAGGTTTGCCCATCCCCCACCAATTCAAAGTGAATGTCCGGATCCTCCTCCAGAACCTTGGCGGCCTCGACGATGTAGTTGACCCCGTGCAACGGTATGTACTGGCCGAAGTAGACCACCCTGAAAGGATTGCCCTCTCCAATCGGCGATGGTCCCCGGCAGTAGACCTCGTCGGCGCCAACGGGCACCCGGCGCAGCTTGTCCAGCCTCACGCCGAAGTCCCGATGGAAATGCCGGACGTGGGCCTCGGTGTCCAGGAGCACTACATCCGCCAGGCGGCAGGAATACTTGTCCACCAAGTGGGCCAAACGAGCCAAAAGCGAGCCAGGAGGGGCTAAAGCGCGATCCTCGACGATGGTCTCAGTGAGGGAGAGAAGGGCATCGAAAACCAAGGGCTTTGTCGAGAAGATGGTCAATAGCTTTGCCAAGAAGAGATCGAAGTGCCCCGCATAGCCCACCACCATGACATCGTAATCACCGATCTCGGTGTAGCGCTTGAGAAGTCTAAGGTAACTGGTTAGAGCCCGGCGCAGCAAGCCGGGATTGAAAAGGCTACCTCTCACCCCCTGAATCTTATCGGCCGTGTTGCGCCACAACCTGACGTGACACTCCACCACTTCCACACCGTTTTGTCGCAGGCCCTGGATGATCACGGTGTTCCGGGACTGCTCCACATCATAAGTGCCGAAATAGCAAACCTTCATGATCACGCCACCACCCGCCACGTGGCGAACATGGCGGTGAACAGGCCCAGCAACAGGGTCGAGAAATAGATTACAGCCCAATGCAGAGCCTTGTTTTTCACCATCGTCCCCAGGACCATGAAACCAGGGAACAGCACGAGAACGTATCTCGGCAAAGCAGCTATCGGGTAAGGAGGGCGGAAGCTTTGCATCAAGGCCACGAACAGAACACTGACCATGTACAAACCGTAACTCAAGCGCAGACGACGGAAGGAAACAACCGACAAGAACAGAAACAGACCCACACAGGCCAAATCAAACGAGTTGTAAAAGACGCGCCTCAGCAGAGTGTCCTCTGGGTTAAGGGCCGGGAATCTTCCCGTATTGAAAATGGCCATCACACTGTCAACGATGTTGCTCCAGGGCCAGGAAGCATTCACCGCCCACCGCATCCTGTAGGTCTCAACCAACAGGGGCTCGCCGACGTAGAAATGCCGAAACAGTAAAAAGGCCAGCGTACCTATAGGGATGAGAGCGAGGAGCAAAACGTCCAGACGAACCGAGCGAATGGCAAACCCCCTCTCAGCCAGGTACTCGTAGAGCAGGGGAAGCAGGAGAAGCAGGCCCAACTGTTTGGTCAACGCAGCGAGAAGCCCCATGACGCTGGCTGCTAACCAATTGCCTTTTCTGGCATAGTAGAAAGCCGAGACGGCGAAAAGCAGGAAGGGCGATTCGGTGTAAACCCCCAGGAGGAAGAAGGCCGTGGGAAAAACTGACAGGTAAACAACGGCGCGAGTGGCAACCTGGGAATCAAACTCCAACTGGCTCAGTTTGTAGAGATAGACCAGGGCCAACAAGCAGGCCACATTAGAGACGATGATTCCGCCCAGTAAATAATTGCCGAAGAACACCTTCCCAACAAGTCTCGTCAAGATGGGATAAAGAGGGAAAAAGACCGTGGTGCCATCGCCCTGGGCGTAGCCCTGCATAGCAATCTTGGTGTACCAGATGGAGTCAAACCGTTGCCAGACCCCCAGCAAATAATCGGCGATCCCAGGAGGTACTGGCTGGATCCCGTGATAATAGGTAACGTGATACAGCGGAAACTGGTAGAGAGCCAGGGCTGCAATCAGCGAGAGCGAGATCCTCATGGTGACGAAAATCACCAGGGCCCACTTCAGAGCAGGGGCACTCCTGCTCCAGGGCCATGAAACGTGAAACGTGAAACGTGAAACGTCAGAGCTAAACATATCTACCCCTGGATGCGATGAAGCTCTGGAAGCGCTCGTATCTTTTCAACATGGTGACGGGATCCACCAAGGGACTGAACCAGGGGAACACCGATGACGTTCGCTTTCTCTGAATCTCGCTGCGCTTTCTCAGCATCTCAGGCAATAAACCCAGACTGGCCAGCCTCCCTTGCAAGGGACTTTTATCCTGCCTCTTGAACAAACTGTAAAGCACAGAGGCCAAATCGTAGAAAGTGATGAGAGGCAAAAAGAGAAAAACATGCAGAGTTGGATAGTTCTTGACCATCGTCCAGATCTTGTTCCTACCTAAAAGGCAGTTTTTGAATGCCGACCCTTCCATGCCCGTCCCTGAATGAACGTGATAGACGACAGCTTGTGGATTATACATACATCTCCATCCCCTGGAACGAGCGCGCCAGGCCAGGTCCACGTCCTCGTGGTAGGCAAAAAAATCCTCGTCGAAGAGGCCGACTTCATCCAACATCTCCCGGCGATACAAGGCCGCCCCGGCACAGGGCCCGAATATCTCTACCGGCTCGTCATTACGGCCATCGTCTCGTTCTCCCCCCCGTCTGTCCCAGGCGATGCCTGCTATGTCCAGACTGATACCGGTGGAGTTGAGAACCCCGGCGTGGTGGTAAAAGAGCATCTTGGAGGCACACATCCCTATCTTCGGATCGGTCTCCACGACCTTGATCAGTTCTTTCAGCCAGTCTGGCTCGGCTCGCGTGTCGTTGTTCAGGGTGACGATGTAGTCCCCCTGCGCCACTCTGATCGCCACGTTGTTACCCGCCGCAAAGCCCTGGTTCTCGCCGTTCTCGATGATCCTGACTTCCGGGAACCTCTCGGCGACGAAGTCAACCGAGCCGTCGTGGGACCCGTTGTCCACCAGAATGATCTCGTGAGGAGAATAGGTCTGCGCCAAAAGGGCGGACAGACACTCCTCAAGATATCTCTTGCCATTCCAGTTTACGACGATGATGGATGCTTTTCGATTCATTGGGCTTTATACTTCGGCTGTGCTCAGTACAGGTCAAGTTCTATGCGATCCAGGACGATGCCCAGCTCTCGGACGTCCCCCAGCCCCACCTCGGCAGGGATCCAAGGGTTGGTCTCCAAACGAAGCAGAGCCGTCTTGGCCTTAAGATCAGCGATCAGATCCGGAGGCACTACGATGGTATGGGTTTTGAACTCATTACCTAATTCGAACCCATCGAGAAAGACCTCGTTCAAGTAAACGGTCACCTTAGCTGGTTCAACCCCTTCGGGGCGCGGACTGCCCACGGCAAGGGAGAGAAGGAGGCTCCTACCCTCTGGAGCCCACGGCAGCAGTATCTCGGCCGTTTTCCCCGTCCACCTGTACCACCCACCGCCGCTGCTCTCCCTGGCATGGAAACCGCTCATCAGATAGCCGTAATCAAACCTGCCCACGTCGAGAGAGAAGGGGTAGATGGGACCCTCCCTCTTCCACGTCGGTTCTATCCTGTAGATCTCCAGGTCGTAAGAATGATGCACGATCCCTTTCGGCAGATGGTCGAAAGATGTCTCTGGCAGGGGTATATCCAAGGCAACCTCGCCTACGGGGGAGAAGATATAATCGTCCGAGCGAACCCTCGTCAACCCGTCGTAGGCGATGTATAAAACCTCCTTGCCGCGATCGCGCCACCTCTCTACCAGGTCGAAAAACAGCTCGTTATTCGGACCCTGCCCCTGCAAGACAAATGAATCCTTGCCATAAAGGTAAGTAAGAGGCAGGGCAAGGGGGTCTCCCATCAATGGACTTTCGAAGATCACCGCTGCCCTATCGCTGAGTGGTTCAGCAAAGCGATTCATTTGCGCTACAGCCCCCTGATAAGGCGCCTGCTCGGCTAAGGCCAGGCTGGTGCGGAGAAAAGAGGCTGCCAGAGCAATTCCCAAAATGGCGGCCAGAATCTGTCTAATTCGCGGCAAAGAAGCTGATATTTGATATTTGATATTTGATATTTGAAAGAGGCCGTAGCTGATGAACAGCATGATAGAGGGGATGACCACGGTGATATAGCGTCTGATCCAATAGATGTGAATGGGGTTTACTAGGGCAGAATGCAGAAAAACAAAACCATACAGCATAGCGACGCCCAGAAAGAACACCACACCCTCGTCAGTCGCCTTGAGAATCATGACGATCAATCCGCCGAAGGCCAAAAGCAACCCCAGAGGGGTGACATACCATCCCAGCCTGACGAGATTCTCTTCATTGTAAGTTCTGATCATCCCCCCGGCAGGATGATAATACACCATTTGAGGATCAGCAGTGCTCGGTCTGATGAAGTAGGCATAGAGAGCCAGCAGGACGATCAGGACGGCCATGGCTGGACGTATCCATTTTCTAAGGTGCGAATATTGAGCCATAAAACTAACGAGTTTATGGTACTGAAGAAAGGCGAGGATCAGCAAGGCGGCGATCAATACGGCTCCCCCGAGAGCGAGAGGGACAATGGAGCTGAAGTATGGTAGAGCCCTGCCTATGGCCAAGGCCTGGGTTCGTGAGAAGAGAAGGGTGTGGATGAACCAGTGGAGGAGAAGAACGGCGAAGGGAACGAAGAAATAGAGGTGCGCTGAGCGAAGCTTCTTGGTGAGGCGGAGGTAGGCGAAATAGAGCGCCACCGGAACGATCAGGAATATGCCATCCGCCCTCGAAAGGACCGCCAGGCCCAGGCCCAACCCCGCCAACAACCCAAAGTAGCGCTGCGCCGTTTTCACGTACAAGACAAAGGAGTAAAGCGCGCCGAACACCAGGAATTGGGTCAGGGCCTCGGACATGGCCCACCGGGAAAACCATATCTGGGCAATGTTGATAGCCAGCAGAACCGAAGCGAACAAGCCGACCCGGTCATCGAACAAGGCTTTTCCAGCAAAATAGAGGCTGATCACCCCCAGCAGTCCCCAAAGGGGCGTGATGTATAGGAAAATAGGCGTTCTAGAAAAATGGCCTAAAATCCCCAGTAGATCCAGGGGGGCAAAAGGATTTATCCCCGTCTTCATCCCGAAAATCGAGTAGAAGATAGCGACCCAGACCTGGTAGAGATGGTTCTGTTGGGAGAACAGCATCCCCTGTTTCATGTCCCAGATGCGGACTCCATCGCCGAAGAACCTCATCAACTCGGACCCGTGGGGAAATTTGTAGGAGTAGAGGAGGTCATTTTCGATGCCGTCGGTCAGATCAGCGAGCAGTGGGTCACGGGCTCGAATGGCTCCCGTCCTGGCGATATTCACCCCCATCCCCAAATATACGCCGGAGTCCGATGTACCAAGAATGGACTCGAAAGGGTGGAAGAAAAGCAAACCAGCGACGACAATAATAACCAATAGCCAATATCGAATATCCAGTTGCGGTTTGGGGATACCACCCCAACTGGGCCTGACCCTGAGGGCAACGACCATACTCACGGAATAGACAATGAGAAGGAATAGGAGAGACCGTAGCGAAAAGAGCGCTAGCTCTGCCAGTAGCAGTCCCAGCCAGGAGCTAAGGAGGATGCTGGAGAAGACCGATAGAAACAAGACCTCTGGCCAGTCGAGTCCTTTTGCTTTCAAGGCCCGGAGGGTTACGTAACCGGGAAGGAAGAACAGGAACAACAGACTACAGAATTTAACGAACATGGCCCCGTTATCCAATATCCAGTATCCAATATCCATAAAAGTCAGAATCAACGTGGAACTTCAAAAGACTCGCCAGCGATGAAGAACCCATCCACGTTCACCCCTCCATCATCAACCAGCGACTCGAACCTTATCCTGTACTTGCCTGCTTCCATTGATCCCAGGAGCAACTTGTGATATTTCCACTCACCAGCCGTGTAGCCCCATCCGCCAGTCGGCTTAAGAACCATGCTGGGGCTGGAACCTACCAGATTCCCGCTGGCGTAGACGTCCAGCTCAGCGGCCCATCGCCCCTCACGAGCGTAGCGAAGGTACAAAGCAGCCCGGGGCAGGTTGAAAAGGAGGTCTACCTCATATTCAGCGAAATTGCCTCTGCGACTGCCCCAGCCCATACCCAGGCACTGGCCGTTTGAGGCAGGGGCCTTGAAATCAGCGCCACCGGAGCCAGATTGCGAAAGAAATGCCTCCCCCTCGTGCCAAACACACTCTCCCGAAGACACCATCTTGAAAAGCGCAGGGGTGACCGCCGGTGTAGCCGTCACGCCACAACCAGTCAAAACAAGAACTATGATCAGCAGCAAACCTATCATCAGCCAGATGCATGGGATTTTGCGGCCCATCCTTACCCCTCAGGCACCTTCCCTTCGATATAGAAACCATCCAGGTTGATCGCGTTGTGATCGCCATCGGGTTGAATCTTAATCCAATGCTCGCCCGAGCTGAGCTGCCCTATGAGCAGCCCCATCATGGCCCATTCTGACTCCTCATAGCCCCATCCCCCTGAGCCAGGCAGGACGACCGATGGCCTTGTGCCTATCAACTCATCATCCAAGTAGATATTCAACATCACTCTGTCATGTGGGTGAGCGTATCTTAGATAGATAGAAGCATTGAGGACATCTTCAGCGACCTGGATCCGATACAAAGCATAATGTGATGCTTCCTCTCCCCACCCCATCCCTAAACACTTGCCATTTGAAGCCCCCGTTTTGTAGTCTTCGCCTCCGCTTCCGACCCCCATCCCATCCTCCCCCTCTTTCCAAAGAGAATAGCCCCGGCCAGGAGTTGTCACTCGGTAGAGATAGTATACCGGCTTCCCATCCCCTTGATAGAAAGTTCTTTCCAATTGAATAGCTTTGTTTGCCTCACGTACGATTCTCTCAAAAGCGTCGTAGCGTTTGAAACTGGTGAACTCCTCAGCGTAGAATAAATAGACATGGTCGGGGTCACTGAGGTGTTTGGAAACCTCTCTGGAAAACTCCTCACCTGGATTCCAACTGTACTGGAAGATCTCCACTGGGTTGATCGCTCCCTGCGTGAGAATCTGGATGTTGTTCTTGAACCCCCAATCAACGGCCAAGGGGGAAGTTAGGTGATGGTCTTCCAGGTATTCAACCAATTCATAGCTGGCGTCGGAGAATTTGCCCGTGCCACCGCTTCTCTGTAATGCCTGGTGGTATCGAAAGTCCACTTTCAAGTCCTGGGCGGTTAAGGCCAAGACAACCATTGCCGTCAGCGCCGAGGCAAGCATCTTAGGTGCAATAACCTGGTGGAGCGTCTCCATGAACAGAGCGATGATGAGTTGGGGCAAGGGTAGCATGATCAACAGGTGAGTGACACCCAATCCCGAAACGGTGAAGCAGCTTTGAACTAATACCAAAGCAAACATGGAGAGCAAAAACACGGCCTTTGTTTTGGACTTTCTAGTTTTGTGGCTAAAGAAGAGGAGAAAAACTAAGCCAACCACAGAAACACAGAAGATAACTGGGTAAAGAATATTATCAAAGGCTCCCCCGTAAAACCCAAACCAACCGCCCTTTATCAAAACCAGAAACGCCTTGATCTCAGTGAGCAGGTTGCTGAAAAAATCCAGGTTATTCACCCCGCGGTCGGTGGTGATCAAACTCCTCCCCAGTGTCTCTATAGTGCCCAAGGTCTGTAAATTATACCACAGTAGCCCCCCCGCTCCCACGCAGAAAGATAGCAGACTAATGGCTAACTGCTTGGCGTTCATGTTGAAGGTCAGCATCTTCAGGATGGTCTGGCGATCAGGTGAAGAGTGCCGCGACAGTAGCAAACTGAATTGAAAGATATAGTAACTCACTGCCAAAGCGATAATGAACCAGAGAAACAAGAACTTCGCGCTCAGCCCCAAGCCCAAAAGAAACGCGCCAGCATATAGATACCCATCACGGATTTCCAATCTCCAATCTCTATTCCCCCGATGCCACCGCAACAAACAAAACAGACTGCCAGCGGTCATAAAGGTCATCACCGAGGTGACGTATATCCCTTGCCTGCTCCAAAACACAAACGAGGGGTGAACCGATAGCAAAAGCACGGTGATAGCCGCTGCGCGACGATTGAGGAAATCTCTAGCGAATAGATAATAGAGGATAATGGTGAGACCACTAAAGAAAATGGGCATCAAACGCAGAGAAAAGACGTTGACCCCAAGAAAGTAGAAAAACGGAAGCATCAGATAGGTGTTAACGGTTCCCACGTAACTGGAGACCATTACTGGGAATGCCCTTCCGCCAAGGGAGATGCCTCCTCCAGTCCATACTTCTACTGGCTGTCCTAGCACAATTTGCATGGTCGGCACGACATCCAACGCCTCGTCGTAGTACAGCCCCGGCAGGTTGATATTGGTAGCCGAGAGGAAGAAGAAGACCGTTAGAGCCAGAGCAGATATGCCTATATCCATGACTATGGCCCGCCTGGTGAGCGAGAGTTGCATACGCTAAACACCCCTTAAATGTATGTCACCAGGAGGCTGGAAAGCGCTATCGGTGATGAAAAAGCCGTCAATGTTCACAATCCCGCCACCCATCTGGGAAACAAACTTAACCTTGTGCTCACCCTCTTCTACAGGTCCCAAAGACAGTTCTTGGTACGCCCACTCATCAGCCTCGTAACCCCACCCTCCTGTCGGTGGAAGGCTCACGCTGGGGCTGTTTCCAATCAACTGTTCATCGAGATACACATCCAGCGCCGCATCTGTTTGCCCTTCACGGGCGTAACGAATGAACAGGGCAGCAGAGGGTAGGTCTCGAGGGACAGCTACCTTATATTCAACCAAATCACCTTCGCTTCCTCCCCAACCCATGCCCAGGCACTGGCCCCTTGAGGCCGGGGCTTTGAAATCGATGTTGTCGGAACCCGATTGCGAAAGAAACGATTCCCCCTCCTGCCATACGTAGTTTTTCGGAGGCTGAGCCTCGAAGCTCAATCGGTATAGAACCACGCTCTCGTTGCTATACAGTGGTTCCAGGTGTTCGTTTACAAAGTCATCCTGAAGTATCGTCAGCCCCCGTTGAGTGTCCTCTATGAAAGCCCAGTTGATCAGAAAATGGGTTGCCCCCAGGTCTTTTATATGCCCTAATAATTCACCGACGTTGCGAGACGAAACTACTTCGTCGGCTTCGAAAGAGAAAACAGGCACTAAAGTTCTATCAGATAGATAGCGGAATTCCTCATTAAGACAGAGTATTTTAGCCTCGGGCGGCAAATTGCGATTTGCATATTGGAAAACCTCATAGGAGCTTAAGTGCCGAGATAAGTAATGCTCTCTGGATTCTATCCCCAGCACTACCTCGTATGGGACATGTCGTACTATCCCCGGACTCCATCCTCTCTGCCAGAAAGGGTGAAAAAAGGGCAGGTTCAAGAACAATGTAACCGCGGTTACGGCAATCACCATGGTAGAAAGAACCACGTTTCCCCAGTTGTCCCACCTGACACTGTTGCTAATAACGTAGCTGACTATGAGGCCCAGAAATGACATCATGGGTATAAGATAGCGTATTACAGGAAAGCTGATTTCCCACAGGATAAAGAACACGCCGCAGAATAGAAGCAGGTATCTTATTATCCTATCCACCCTCACGACAATCAAAAGGGGTAGAAAGGTTAAGAAGATGGGGCCGATTGTGCCCTGGTATCTTTCTCCATGAATAGTCACATTCCAAGGAGATAGAAGGTATTCAGTAAATACGTTGTCTCCCATACCGAAGGAGGCCCGATCGAAGGTTGGATTAATGGGAGGCATCAAGGGGCTTTTGAACACGTTGTTCAAAAGCGGATAAACCGGATTCCCTGTAAAGACATAGTTCCTGATCAACCAGGGCGAGACTATCAAAACCGAGACGAACGAATAGACAAGAATAGTTCGTAAAACAACTAATATGTCTTGTTTGCCAGTAAAAGACGGCTTCAGCAAAATGCCTGCGATCAGTATGACCAGGCTGAAGACACCGAGGTACTTTGTGCCCATAGCCAAGCCGCACGTGATAGCCGCCACTGCCAGCCACCTATCGCGCTGAGAATGCCACCAGTTGACTAACGCAAAGATACCCAGGGTCGTGAAAAACGTAGTTCCCAGATCAATGTAGGCTGTGGTAGACTCCCAAGCTACCACAGAAACAGTATAAAATACTGTTGCGGCCAACAAACCCACTCTGCTCCCCATGTACTTTCTGCCAAAGCAATATGTAGTCAGCAGACTGAGCACGCCTAGCGCGAAATGGATCAGCTTGGCCAAGACCGAATTGCTTAGAATCATGCCGAGGGTAAATAGCATCTCCATTCCCAGGGGGAAGGCGGCGCGGAATTCGTAAGGTATGTACACCAACCTGTGATTTTGGATATAGACTTTGGGGATATACAGGTGATAGACTAATGCGTCTACCTCGATTTCAGGAACCAAAGCGCCTATTAGGTTTACGAGCAGATAGATGGATATCAACGAAATAAGTAGAGTATCTATTGCTCGACCCTTCACCGAGAATCCTGCAGTAAAAAGTCCGCTAAGGCGTTTACGGAGGGTTTTTATGCTGCACCAGATATCCTCAGAAAGTGCTATTGCCAATATGACCAGAATTAACCAAACCAGCCAGGCATAAAGCACCCCTAGTAAGGCTAATGCGAATACAACATACGTGAATAGGCCCAAACCCAAGCCCACTGAGAATGTGAATTCTTCGAGAGAGGAACTGGATCTTGCTCCCAGTACACGTAGCAGTTTCCATCCAGCAAAGGAACTGATGAACATGATCACTAACAAAAGCACTAGATTCACCACGGCATCTATTAGCTTTGGATAATGATAGAAAGACCAGGCAAGCACTAATACGAAAACCACTACCAGTGTGTAAACGGCTAATCTCCGCTGGGCTTTCCACTTCGGATTAAGCCGAAGGGACAACAGATACACGATACCGAAGTGGCTTACAAGCACCGCTAAGAGAAGAAGTGCAATCCTAACGATTCCCAGGTTCATATATTGAGAGGGGATCATCCTTGCTGCAGCCAAGGGATCTTTTATCGCTTGCCACAGCCTGGGATAGTGATTGTAGAAGATCACGCTAACCCAAGCTGAAAAGAGGATTGTCAGGAGGATGGAAACGAAAGGTTTACGAAAATATTCTTTCATCAACTGGGTCAATCCACCAATCTATACTTGATCAAAGTAAGGAACGCTTTGAGGCCGTCCCGCCACCTGATTTTCTTGCCCTCGTCCGTAGATCTGCCACGATAAGAGACCGGGACTTCTACAATTCGATACCCTCTCTTGAGGACCTTGGCCGTGACCTCCGGGCAGAAATCAAAACCAGTGCACTTTAAGTCCAGGCTCTTTAGCACATTCGCCTGGAAAACCTTATAGCATGTTCCTTCATCAGTGATCCAGGTCAAGAACAACAAGCTGGCCGTCAGGGCAAGGACCTTGTTGGCAACGTAATTGAAAAAGTGCATATTGGTGATCTCCCCCAGAAATCGGGAACCATAGACGACGCTGGCTTTACCCTCAACGATCGGCTCTATTAACTTGTAGTAATCGGCAGGATCGTACTCTAAATCCCCATCCTGTATGATGATGACATCCCCGGTCACATATTGTAGTGCAGTTCTTATGGCCGAGCCTTTGCCCATATTTTGAGCATGATAAACTACTTTTACCTCATCGTCCACCATTTGGCTCAGAATCTCGCGGGTCCCGTCTGAAGAATGATCATCAACGATGATGATCTCCTTTTCGAGGTCAACCGCTTGCACCCGCCTAAGTGCCTCTCTGATCGTGTGCAGCTCATTGTGAACGGGCATAATGACCGATAGTTTCAACTGGCTAGCTCCTGAAGTTGTTATGGTACCACCGACGGGCGAAAAGCCACCCCACCGAGCACAATAAGTGGATAAAGGCAAACGGTAGCAGGAGGAGATTGGCAAGCTTCTTGAGTAGCAGGACGAAGAAGTTCTGCTGCAGTGATGCACCTGAGAAGAACTTGTCACTGAGACGCCACTTGATGTGACTCCAGATTATCCGCCGGTGGCGATAATCCCACTCGAAACTGTCGCCGTTTTCGTTGTAAATGATCATGCGGGGCGCTCGACACAGAAAGGCAAGCGCCTTGAACTTGTTATACCTCCCCTCGTCCTCGTTGGTGAAGAGCGCGACTTTGCAGCCGTACTCCTGCCGGCGCAACTCCCATAACTGGCGCGCCAGAAAGACCCTAAGGTTGCTGTAAACTGCCGTGTCGCCGACCCTGGGGTGCTGCGATAATTCGTCCAGGATGTCCGCATCCGTTAAGACGGTGACCTCGCTATGGGGAAACCTTCTTCCCAGGCTTTCCAACACCATCAGCAGGTTGGACAGCGAACCCGATCTCACCACCAGAATGCTCTTCTCCTCCATCAAGCCCCTCTCTGAAACTTGGTGGCTAATATCTCATCGTACATTTCCTCGACCTGCTGGATGATGATCTCCCAATCGTATTTGGCTTCTACCCGTTTTCTGCCATTTCTACCTAGCTTCTCCCTCTGGGCCTTGTCCCTCAACAATCTCACTGTTTGAGCCGCAAATTCCTGCGGATCATCAGCTATCAGAACGTCCTCGCCAGGGGTGCAGTCAATACCCTGGCTTCCTGTGCTGGTGGTCACAACGGGTTTGGCCATCCCCCAGGCTTCGAGAATCTTAACCCTCATGCCCGTTCCGAGCCACAGGGGTGCTACGTACACCGAACTCCTGGCAATGTAAGGTTTTATATCCTCCACCCAGCCGGTGACCACAACGTTGTCCATCTTGCCCAGCCTCATGATTTCATCGGGAGGGCTGGAGCCAACGATGAACAACTTTGTCTCAGGGATTTCCTGTCTTACGAGCGGTAGAATCTCCCTGCAAAAGCGGATGATCCCGTGTACGTTGGGAGAATGCCTGAAGTAGCCGATAAAGACCAAACTGTTGGGCTCCTCTGGGACATCCTGCGGCACAAAACAGGAGCTATCTACAGCCATAGGGATGACCCCGATATCCAGCTTAGGCTCGAAAGATAGCAATTCCTTTCTATCGGCATCGGTTAGAGTCACGATCTTATCGAATCGGCGACAAGCCTTTAATTCATAATCAATCATCACCAGCGAACCCATGAGGGCTCTGAACTTCTCCCAGGAAAAGGGAAGGCTTTCGAAGGCCCGACGGTGGGTGGCGAAGGCCACCTCGTGCTCTGTCAGCAGGGTACAAGACCGTCTGGTGTTGGGCACATATTGCGCCATTTGGGTATACTCTATCTGCACAATGTCGAAGTCTCTCTCCGAGAGCAACCTGTGAATCTCGGCCCCCATCTGGGAGGAATTGAACTCGCTTACCACGAAAGGCTCAAGCAGTAAAGGGTTGCGCCTTCGATAAGGCGGTTTGCGGTGAATGGCCACCACTTCCTGGCAGTATTTCTCCAGCTCCGGAACGTATCTAAGCTCGCTCTCCTTATCAATAAACGTAACCACACTCACCTGGTGCCGTTGTGACAGTAGCTGGATCATGGTGTACATCCTGCCTGCCCCGGCATGGACGCCCTCACAAGGGATGTAGGGGCAGATGAATAGGATGTTTTTGGAAGTTGGATATTGGATATTGGATATTGGATATTGGATATTGGAGGCCTGCCCTGAGCTCAGCCGAAGGGTTGGAGGTTGGAATCTTTCCTTGTATTGAAATAGATCTGAAGAGACTGCTAAGACCACTTGGTCTCCGAGCTTCCCCGAACGGTTCTCGCTCGCTCTCTTCCTCCAAACCTCTCCCAACTGGCCTACAGCACTTCCAAAGGCGGCCAGGTAAGTGAAGTTTCCAAACCCATAATTCCACACCAACCTGCCGAGGAGAACGAAGGGGTGGAGAAGGAGCAAGCTGAGGTCGGTGAAGTTCTTCCACATGAAGAGAAAGTGGTTCCTGTTGACTGCCTTGTGGGTAAAATCCGCGTCGTAGGTCTTGCCGATGGTGCCGCGGTGTTTGTGATGCACCGCGCTACGCGGCTCATAGAGGACCTTCCACCCCCTTTTCCACGCTCGGTAGGAAATATCGGTGTCCTCCCAATAGAAGGGCTGATAAAGCTCGTCAAACCCACCCAAGGCGAGGAATTTGTTTCTATCGAAGGCTGATGATCCCCCACCGGCATAGAGCACTGGGCGTACTCCATCAGCATCTCTTGGCTCATCGTGAACCACCTGCAGAAAGCCCAGCTTCAAGAAGCCCCGCGTCTGGCCGGTTTCTTCTCGCCGCTTTTCAGGATCCCAGAAGTAAATCTGCGAGCTCACGGCGAAAACAGTTTCATCGTCAAAGGCATCCAGCAGGGGCCGCAGAAAACCCCGCTCAACCATCATGTCGTTGTTGAGGAAAACGATGATCTCGTTTTGACTCTCGGCCGCACCGGCATTGCAGCCGCCAGCAAATCCCCTGTTCGTATCGAGCTCCAGGACCTTGACCTCAGGATAGCTGGCCTTGAGAAACCGTACGCTGTCGTCGGTGCTGTGGTTGTCCACCACGATGATCTCGTGGTCCCCGCCATCACTCCTCACCGCCTCCACGACAGAGGGCAGGCATTGCTCCAACAGCTCCCGGCCATTCCAGTTGGGGATGATGATACTGGTCTTGCTGGTGTCGGGCCTGCCTAACTTCGTGTTTCGTGTTTCGTGTTTCGTGTTTCGTGTGAGGCAACTCACGAGATCAGCGACGAAGAGGAAGGCCACGATGCCGAAGGCAAGGGGTATAAAAAATATTATAGCAAGCGGAAAGGCAAGGACCAAAAGCATGCCTCTCAGCAATGTTGAAAGCTGGAAGCCTGCCCTGAGCCTAGCCGAAGGGTTGGAAGTTGGATTATCCAATCTCTAATCTCTAATCTCTAATTTCCTAAACAGCTTGTAATACCAACTCTGTCTTATCCTGGTCAACTCTTCATCCAGTTGCAGCGCCCACTGGGTGCGTTCTTCGAACTCTTTTTGTAACTTGGCGAGGTATTGATCCTTTTGCTCCAACTCCTCCAAGAGTTGCAGCGCCCACTGGGTTTGCACCTCTAGCTCATCCTGTAAGCCCACTATCCGCCGATCTTTCTCTTGTACCTCATCCTGAAGCTGCAGCACCCACTCTGTCCGCTCCTCGAACTCCTCCTGCAACTGCCCAAGGTATTCTTCCCTTTTATCCAGGTCATCCTTCAGCTTCAAAGCCCACTCTGTCCGCTCCTTCAGCTTATCTTCAAGCCCTGCGGCCCAAGTTGTCCGTTCCTCCAGTTCGTCCTGCAGCTCAATGATCCGTTGCCCCTTCTCGTCCACTTCTTCTTGAAGCCTGCGCGCCCACTCGGTCCGCTCTTCAAGCTTCTTCCCAAGCTCATCCTCCAGTTTTAACCCCCATTCCGTTCGCTCCGCAAGCTCATCCTGCAGTCGAAGTATGCGGCGATCCCTGTCCTCAACTTCTTCCCGGAGACTGAAAGCCCATTCTGTCCGCTCCGCAAACTCACTTTGTAGCTTCTCAATATACGCGTCCTTTTTCGCCAACTCGTCCCTAAGCTGCAGCGCCCACTCCGTCCGCTTCTCAAGCTCGTCCTCCAGAACGGCTATTCGCGGCTCTTCCAGCTTCAAGCCTAACAGCAGATTGGCCAACTGTAACCTGGTATCTACTGAAGCATCGCCCTTGACTCTTTCGTATCTACTTACGACGCAATCCCTATCCAGGCTATGCTGCTTGCTGGCCAATATCACCGTCCGATAACAGGGCCCCCGGTTATCAGTAACGTAGAAATTCTGGTTATAGAACCTGTTGAGCATGGCCACCAGTTCCTCGGAGTCCCGCAGGGCCTGGACCGCGGGAAGCGCCATCATCATTACCAGCCAGTTGTACAGGTAACCGTTGGGTATTTCCAGATGTTGGACCCCGCTCTCGTCAAAAAAAGAGCGCGTTTCAGTAAGACCAGGAAGCCTGTTGGCGAAGTGCTCCTCCAGGGACTCGTTAGGGCGGCCGATTTTCTTGATGAAGAACTCGTTGACGATCTGCTCGGCGAGGGAGACGTTTTCGTCCTCGAACGGCGCGGCCAGCAAAACGTAGTCTTTGCTAACTCGAAGCTGCTCCTCCAGAAATCCCAGCCTCCGATCAGATGGGATGTGCTCCAGGGTATCTATGCTGACCACTAAATCGAAACTGTCGTTCTCAAATGGCAGCCTCGCCCCATCGCCCTGAACGCAGTTCCATGCCTCAGAGGGCAGCACGTCCAGGATAAACGTGTCGTCCTCCGGCAAAAACTCCGTGATCAACCCAGGGTGACCCCCGACATCCAAGACCCGCAATCGGCGGCCATCTCGGATTAGACCCGCGAGCTCTTCCACTATCTTGTATCTTTGATATTGGTCGAAGGGCAATTCAAGTTTATCCATATCTAATCGGTCCAAATCTCCTGTACCGCAACCCCCAACTCTCGACGATCCTCGCTCAGCCCGGCCTCAGCAGGTATCAGGGTGTGCTTCACCTCAATGGTCACTTTGATGGGCTGGCTCTTGTCCGGCTGAGGCAGCCGAAAGGAAAATGTCCGAGGGTTGGCGTCGGTTAGATCAAACTTGCCCACCACTCTGCCGTCAACGTAGACCCTGCCCGACTGGGGGGTTAGGGCTGGCTGGGGACACCAGGCGATCATGGATAGACGGCTGGAAGACGCATCCGGCATCAGAAACACCGAGGCCCTCTTCCTCGTCCAGCGCACTTTCGGAGGCCAGTCTTCGACCTCGTGCCACCCCCCATCCAGACAGTGTTCATTGTTTTCCCCCATCAGGATATGCGTAGGTAGCCTCTCCCAGCCCATCTGTAGTCTCTGCGGAACTTCTTCTGTTGAAGGGACGAGGGGACGGCCGCCGAGCCAGTGATGAGGCAGCGCGATTAAGCCCTCATCTTCTGCCCCCCACACGGAAAACTCGTACATTTGGCTATGCATGTCGTAGGGGAGCTGCCACTTATCGCCAGGCCAGACGCCGACGCTAACAGCATAATTTCCCGTGGACAAGGGCAATTCCCAATACTCCAGCTCAACCATCCCTTTTCCCACTCTGGCGTCATACTGAACCTTCTGGGCAAAGGTGTTGGTGCCATGGATGTGCAGCCCAGCGCTGCGGTGAATGCCCACCCCAAAGGTCAGATCGGCTGCAGGCTCCTTCACCTCATAGTATAGCCTAATTATCATCGTATCGCCAGTCTGATAAACGTGTTTCTCCTCCCCACCTCCGCCTAAAAGCTGCACCTCATAGATCCTGACCTCACCGCTGCCCCATCGGTTCTCCAGTTGCTGCTCCTCCAGTTCATACCTTAGATGGCGATGCTTCTCGTCTAAAGCAACCCCCTCCTTCCGGCGCAGGTCATCCAGATAATCGTAGATCACCTTGTCGGGGCTGCCTGTAGATTTGACGACCCCTTCCTCCAGCCATAAGGCCTGGTCACACAGCTTCCTCACCGTCTCTAAGGCGTGGGAAACGAAAACCATCGTCTTGCCCTGCTTCTTGAACTCCTCGATCTTCGCCAGGCACTTTTTCTGAAACGACTCATCTCCAACGGCCAGCACCTCATCAATCAACAAAATGTCCGGTTCGACGTTGATGGCGATGGCGAAGCCCAGCCGCATGTACATCCCTGAGGAGTAATGTTTCAAGGGCACATCTATGAAACGCTCCAGCTCAGCGAATTTCACGATCTCTTTGAACTTGGCATCCATTTCCTCCTGGCTAAGCCCCAGGATCGAGCCGTTGAGATAGACGTTTTCCCGCCCCGTGAGGTCGGGATGGAAGCCGGCTCCCAGCTCGATCAGCGCCGACACCTTGCCATCCACGCTGATTTTACCCAAGGTGGGCTCCAAGATGCGCGAGATCAGCTTGAGGACGGTGCTCTTGCCCGAGCCATTGGGCCCGATGATGCTCAGCATCTCCCCCCGCTCTACCTCGAAGCTGACGTCCTTCAGCGCCCACAGCTCCTCCCGTGACCAACTGCGCCACAAGGCTTGTCCTGAGCCCTGTCGAAGGACCCCGATCACCAACTCCTGAAAAGAGCGCGGCCTGGCGTGGTGCAGGATGAACCGCTTGGAGACGTTCTCGAACCGGATGGCCGCCGCCATCACATTGCTCCCTTGCTCCTTTGCTCCCCTGCTCCCTTGCTCATGCATCAGACCTCCTCACCGAACACGGAACTGTAACGGGTAAAGACGAGGTAGCCCACTACCAAAGCAACGACCGAGGTGACAAGAGTGCGGAAGATAAAACCCGGCTCCATGGATATTCCGTGATAGAGCACAATCCGATACCAGGAGATGAAGGAAGCCATGGGATTGACCCAGTACATCAGCCTGGCATACTGGGGAACAAGGTCCTCAATACGGTAGAAGACGGGGGTCAGGAAGAACCAGGCCAGCATCCCCACTTCCATGATGATTTTCGTATCACGATAGAAAACGTTCAGCGTAGCGAAGATCAGGGCCAGGCCCAGGGTAAAAATCGTTTGGATGAAGATGATCAGCGGCAAGTACAGTGCCCAGGGGGTAAGGTGGACCCTGAAGACGAACAACATGGCGAACAGGACGATCAAAGCCAGGAGAAAGTTGACCAGGTTGGCCAGAACGATCGAAAGAGGCAGCACCTCTCGCGGAAAATACACCTTCTTGATCAGATGAGCATTGCCGACGATGCTATCAATGGCCCCCATGATGGCCGTAGAGAAGTAGTTCCAGGGCAAGAGGGCGCAGAGGATGAAAATCGGGTAGTCGGGGATATCGTTGGGCATCAGGATGGTGAAGACGACAGTAAAGACAGCCATCATCAACAAGGGGTTGCCCAAACACCAGACAAAGCCCAGGACAGAGTTGCGATAACGAAGCTTGATGTCCCGGATCACCAGGTTCCTCACCAACTCCCGATATTTAACTAATTCCAAAATTCTTTCTCTCATCTCTTACCTCTAGCAGACGACAGCTTTGCAGGGCACACCAAGCGCTTATTGGGCGGCATCGGGCGTTTAGTGCCGCGAACGTCCCGCTGCCACTCCCCTGCCTCCACCACCGAGGATTGTCGCCATTCCCAGGAGGAAACCAAGGTTGTACCAGTTCCCGTTGTTGTGAACTTCGTACATATGCACATTGTCAGAGAAAAGCGATATGACGAAGGTTATCGGTGCTATGATCCCGTGCCATAGACCCTGCCAGAAACCAGCGATATCCCCTTTCTCACCCGACGTGTTGGCCAACTCGTTCGGCCCGGGGGCACAACCTGCCATCACCACCAGCGATAAGGCTAGGACGCCTAGCATGAGTGCTTTCTTCATCACGTCACCTCCAGATTCTATTGAGATTGAGTTGTAGCTGCTTTGCTACCAGTTCGACGGTTGAGGCTTCGAAGAGGGTTCAAGACGTTCGTCGCCTCATGACCTCTCTGCTAACAAGATGCCGCCCAACAATGCTTATACGACGTTATTGACACCATAACACTTTTATAGCATCAATTTTGACGCATAATGCTTATCCGAAGCTTTTGCTGCACTGGATGCCTGCTACGTGGCCTCCTGGCAGTTACCGAGACCGGACTTTCACCGGCTAGCCGTTGACAGCTTTCAGGACACAACAGCGATACGTTAGCCAGCGCCGCTCAACTGAGATCACCCTTGCTCTATGCAAGCCAACTCACGAAAGCTGGATGAACACTTCGGGATGTTGTTCTGCTATTCG
>CAYUPJ010000014.1:0-36804 GCA_964446635.1 uncultured Anaerolineae bacterium | reverse complement strand
TGGAAAGACGTCTATCCCTTCGACTAGGCTCAGGGCAGTCCTTTGGCTGGCTCCAGAGGTGGGCCGGTTACGGTGTGGCAGTGGCGGTGCTCTTGGTCTCGCTCTGGGGTGCGGCGGATATGCTCCAGCTACTGACGCCTGAGACGTTTTTCGTCACTAAATCCGATCTGAAAGCTATGGCCTGGATCCGGGAGAATATCCCCGAAGACGCCCGGTTTGCCATCAACACCCAATTTTGGTTGTCGTACGCGGCCATCGGCACCGATGCTGGCTACTGGATTCCGTTTTTGACGGGACGAGAGACCACCCTCCCTCCCATGCTCTATAGCGAGGGAACGTACGAGTACATAGATGAGGTGAATGCTTTGGCCGGGGCGACTGTCAAGCTATGTGAAAACGATGATACGCTGCCCACCCTGAGGGAGAATGGTGTGACTCACATTTACATCGGACAGCGGGGTGGCTGCCTCAGGCCGCAAAGGCTGCTTGCCTCTCCTGCCTATGAGGCCCTCTATCATCAGGACGGGGTGTGGGTGTTTGAGGTGAGGGGATGGGATTTGTGTTGGCTGGGTCTGAGAACACTTCACGCCGGACGCGTGCGTCTACTTTGATAGTGTCTCTGTTGTCGGCTCTGCTCCTGCTTGGACTGAGCGGTGCACAAGCTCAATCACCCGTCTCTCAAGTGTATCTGCCGCTGGTCTTCAGCGCTTACGAATTCGATCGCTTGACCTACGATCCAGCTAACGATTTCCAGCCCGCCTTGTCGCCCGACGGCGAAACGGTGGTATTCATCAGCGACCGGGACGGCCAACTGGATGTATTCAGCATCCCGCTGATGGGTGGCCAGCCTGTCAATCTCACTCAGACCCCTTCTGCTCAAGAGGATACGCCGATCTTTTCGCCCGATGGCTCCACCATCGCCTTCGCCTCCGATCGAGACGGCGACTGGAGCATTTATCTGATGGATACCGATGGCACCAACGTTCGACCGGCCTTGAGTGGTGACGCGGGCACGGATGAACTCCACCCCGCCTTCACCCCCGCCCCATCTCCCCCTACCAGGGGGGGAGAGAGGGGGGGTCTGGCGCTGGTCTTCAGCAGCAATCGCGCTGACGGCAACTGGGACATCTACACCGCCACCATCGGCAGCAGCGAATGGACGCGCCTGACCACCCACCCGGCCGCCGATCGTTTCCCGACCCTGTCGGCCGATGGCAGGACGATTGCCTTCCGCAGTGAACGGGACGGCAACAGCGAGATTTATCTGATGGACGCCGACGGTTCAAACCTGCGCCGAGTCACAGATGACCCGGCTTTTGATGGCTATCCCTCCATCACCCCAGACGGCAGCGGCGTGGTATTCGTTTCCAACCGCTCCGGCGAACAGAACGCGTATGTGGTCAATTGGGCCGGAGCAGGGGTTACTGCGCTGGAGCAACGG
Source organism: uncultured Anaerolineae bacterium (assembly GCA_964446635.1). GTDB lineage: Bacteria > Chloroflexota > Anaerolineae > VGOG01 > VGOG01 > CAYUPJ01. The sequence goes on along the minus strand of CAYUPJ010000014.1, from coordinate 35,363 downwards.
CCAGGCTGGCAGATGGACACCCCCCGTCTATCGAAGAATGGACAGTTGTTGATATACGCTGGTGGGCCAATTGGCAGTACCCTTGACATCTACAAGCGCAAGTTCGCCAGCCCGCTCATGTTGATCGCCCAACGAGGCGCAGACAACTTGCAGGATCACTGCGACTGGGAAGCCGGCGTGCTGGCCTATGGCTGGATCAACGCCTGGCAGGCCACCCAGGCCTGCCCCGAGCGGGAGCGAGGGGATGACCAGTACCGCCACTGGGCGCAGCAATGGGTGGATGCCTGTATCCCCACCAAAACGGAGATCACGCACGTCAACGATGGGCTGCTGGGTTACGCGGCCTTGGTTGCCTACGAAACCAGTGGACAGCCGGAGTACCTGGCTTTTGCTCAGCGAGTGGCCGACTACCTCATGAGCACCGCCCCGCGCACCGCCGACAGCACTCTGACCCACGACGAAAACAGAGTATGGGTGGACACGCTTCTGGGGGCAGTTCCATTTCTGGTCAAAATGAGCCAAATCAGTGATAGTGACATGTATGCTGATGAGGCTATCTCTCAAGTGATCCAGCATGCAGACCACTTGCAGGATCCAGTAAACGGATTATACTATCACGCTTGGGATGCTTGTACTGAGCCTTGTCGAAGTGCTTGTCCTGAGCCCAGTCGAAGGGAAAGTGGGAGCAACCCCGCTGGACAGGTTCACTGGGGGCGAGGCAATGGCTGGGCACTGCTAGCCGACGTGGAAGTCCTGTCCGCCATCACCACCACTCACCCCCTGCGCTCGACGATTCTGGACATCATGCAGAAGCAGGCGGCGGGTCTCAGACCGCTGCAAGATGCCAGCGGCTTGTGGCATACCGTTCTCACTCGGTCTGACTCTTATCTGGAGACCTCGGCCTCGGCGCTGATTGGCTATGCCCTGAAGCGGGGCATTCAAGAAGGCTGGTTGGACGGGGACGCTTACGCTACCCTTGCTCAGGCAGCGATGCTGGGTGTGTGGCGCCAGGTTCTGGCTGATGGAGCCGTAACCAACGTATCCGCGCCAACCTGGCCGATGCTGACGGAGGAAGAATACAACGCCAGACCTCATGACTCGCTCCAGTTGTATGGCCAGGGAGTGACTCTGCTGGTGGAAAGTCCAATAGTTCTGAAAGAGGGAGGATAATGAAGGATCGGAACTGTTCTGCCAGACTCAGTAGATCGCAATTGAGGTCTGGAGTAGAAGCTTTAGCTGGGGGTTCCCGCCTGAAGGCTCTACTCCAGGATGACTCTTGCGGTTTACTGAGACTGGTCTTGGCAGTGCTATCCCTGCTCTGCGCTGTGGCTTTTGCTGTGGCGATGATGAGGATTACGGCAGAGGCCCAAACGTTCAGTGAATGTGATGATACGAGGGCCATACCGGTAACTACTGCCTACAAAGTGTTTCTTCCCTTGGCTCACAAGTACGGTCCGCCACAGGCTAAGCTGGGGGTGGATTTTGGAGAGGCCTGGGTAGTGGTCCCCGAAGTGATTGAGTACGATTTCCCCGTAGCCAGAGAAATGGGGGCGGGCTGGATGCGAGTCTTCCTGCCCTGGCTTGGAGTAGAGACATCGCCCGGGGAGTATGATTGGGACAAATACGACCCGGTATTTAGCCGTCTTGGGGAATTGGGGTTCGATGCCATAGCCGTGATCTACGGAGCGCCCGACTGGGCAGCCGAGGAGAGCTGCGGCCCTATTTCGGACACAGTTGCTTTGGAGAGCTTTCTGGAGGTCGCTGTACCTCGCTATGCTGAGGTCGTAGATGCCTGGGAGTTTATCAACGAACCAGACAGCAGAGCGCCTTACGAGCATTGGCCGGCGACAGGATGTTGGGGACTTTATCCCGCCGAGTATGCCAGGCAACTAGGGATATTTTACTCTAGGGTTAAAATACTGGATCCTGACGCTTTGGTTTTCTTTGGCGGCCTGGCCTACGACAATTGGGCCCATTTTGAAAGGAGCTTCTTTGAACAGGCCCTACAAAATGGGGCAGGGCCGTTTTTTGATGGCCTTAGCCTTCACTACTACCCCTTTAACCTTGCTGAGTTTCCCACCATGGCCCACAAGGTGAATGAGATCCGTGATACCATGTCGAGGAATGGGGTCTATTGGAAGAGGATTTGGATAACCGAGACAGGCCAATGGGTTAATTGGGGCCAGAGCGTGGAGCTTCAACGCGATTTTATCGTTCGGGAGCTCACTCGCGGCTTTGGGGCCGGCGTAGACAACATCTTTTGGTATGATCCCAGGGAGCATCCTCCGTGGCCGTGGGGAGGTGAACTGGAGCGATATTTAATCAGTACGAATCACGAACCCATGAATGGCTACACCACCTTCCAGAATTTCGCCAACAAACTGGAGGGGATGCATTGTGTTGGTGCGTACGAGGATGTTCCTGACGACATTGAGGCCTATCGGTTCGTCGGTCCGGAGCGCACGCTTTACATCCTGTGGTCAAATACGAGTACCCAGACGGTAAGCATCCCTTCCATGGCCGATGCCCTTCTCACTAGCCGAGACGGTGATGAAACAACTGTTATCCCCGTCCAGATGGGAACAGTTGAGTTTGAGGTAGGAGTCAAGCCTGTGTTTGTCGAGATTGCCGAATAGAGAAAGGAGTCTGAGATGGAGATGATCAGTATTATCATTCCGGTGTACAACGAGGAAAAGGCCATCGGTGACGATTTGGACACGATTATCCAGACCATGAGTGGGAGTGACGTCCCCTGGGAGATAATCGTGGTAGACGATGGCTCCACCGACGCAAGCGCCGAGATCGTGCGCCAGCGGGAGGGAGTGCGGCTTATCCAGCATCCATACAATCGCGGCACGGGGGCGGCGCGAACGACGGGCCTCCACCACGCCAGGGGCGATGTGATTGTCATGACCGACGGCGATGGGACTTACCCCAACCAGGACATCCCCCGCCTTCTGGCTCACATGGACGAGTGCGACATGGTCATCGGCGCCAGAAAGATAGAGGCGGGCAGCCTCAAGTGGCTGCGCTCCCCGACCAAGCTCTTCATCCGCCTTCTGGCCTCGTACCTGACGGGGGTAAGGATCCCTGATCTGAACTCCGGCCTTCGGGCCTTTAAGAAAAGCGTCGCTGAGAGGTTTCTCGATATCCAGCCCACTACCCACTCCTGGGTGGGCACTCAGCTCATTGCTTTCCTCTCCGAGGGCTACGCGGTCAAGTTTGTCCCCATAGATTATTACAAGAGAAAGGGACGGAAGTCGTCTTTCCATCCCATTGCCGATACGTATAACTACATCTCCCTGGTGGTGCGAACTATCATGTACTTCAACCCCCTCAAGGTCTTCCTGCCGGTGGCCCTCGCTCTCATCGTGGTGGGAACGGTCAAGTTGGTGCGAGACATCGTTTACTACCGGGGCTTCTACGTCCCTGGGGTCACACTGATGCTGATCCTGACGGCCATCCAGGTGGGGGCGATAGGCTTGTTAGCGGATCTAATCGTTAAGAGAACCCGATGAGGTACGTTTTGATAGGGCCAACCTATCCTTACCGAGGCGGTATCTCCCACTACACCACCTTGCTTTACCAGCACCTGGGAGCTGCCCACGAGGTGAAGCTGTACTCTTTTAAGAGACAATACCCAGCCTTTCTGTTTCCCGGTCGGACGGACAAAGACCCCAGTCGTTCCCCCCTGCAGGCCGACTGCGAGTATCTTCTCGATCCCTCGAACCCCTTGACATGGCTGGAGACCTTTCGCCGGATAAGAAAAGAGCAGCCAGACGTTTTGATCCTCCAGTGGTGGGTGCCCTATTGGGCGCCTGCTTTTGTCAGCATTGCTGGTCTCGTCCGTCGCTTCACTGCTACCAGGGTGATGTTCATCTGTCACAACGTCTTCCCTCACGAAAGGAGCGCGATAGACCGAGCCCTGATACGGCTAACACTGACTGAGGGACAGTTCTTCATCGTGCAGTCGGAGAAGGACCTCAATGATCTCAAGAGATTGTTGCCCAGGGCTCAAGTGCGGAGGACAGCCCATCCCATCTACGAGGCCCTGGCCCTTGACAGGATGATGACGGCCGAAGAGGCCAAGAGCGAGTTGGGGCTCGAGGGCAGGGGGCTTCTTTTCTTCGGCTTCGTTCGAGAGTACAAAGGCCTGAAGTATCTTCTAAGGGCCATGCCCCAGGTGATGGAGAGGATAGATGCCCATCTGCTGGTCGTCGGTGAGTTTTGGGATGACAAGGCCCCTTATCTCAAATTGATCGAAGAACTGGGCATCGCCCCGGCGGTGACCATCGTGGACAGATACATCCCCAACGAGGAATTGGGGCTCTACTTTTCGGCGGCCGACGTGGTAGTTCTGCCCTATGTGGATGCCACTCAGAGCGGAGTGGCACAACTGGCCTATGGTTTCGGGAAGCCGGTTATCACCACATTAGTGGGGGGAATACCAGAAGTGGTCAAGAACGGGGAGACAGGGCTGCTCGTTCCTCCGCAGGATAGCGAGGCCTTAGGGGAAGCTATCGTGCGATATTTTGAGGAAGATTTGGCTGGCAAATTCACTCCGAACATCAGGGCGCAAGTTCAAGCAGGAGCCTTCTCCTGGGAAGCGTTAGTGCATCTCATAGAGGACTTCTCCTCTTGACTTGAGCTTTATGAAGATCACCTTTCTCCTTACTCAGAGCTTAGAAGACTCTTCCGGGCTGGGGCGCTACTTCCCCCTGACCAAGGAACTGGCGAGGCTGGGCCACGAGGTGGACATTTTAGCCTTGCACCCTAACCTCGGCAGTCTCTCCCGGCGGCGGTTACAGACGAGCGGGGTCAACGTGCATTATGTCGGCCAGATGCACGTGCGAAAGGTGGGCAGCCAGAAGACTTACTTCAGCACCCTGGGCCTGGCGAGGGTGGCCCTGGCCTCCAGCTTGCGGATGAGTTACAGAACCTTGTTGACTGAAACCGACATCATCCACTTGGGGAAGCCGCACCCCATGAACGGGGTAGCCGCTCTGGGAGCAAAGCTCCTACGAGGCAAGCGCTTATACCTAGACTGCGACGATTACGAGGCGGAATCGAATCGCTTTTCTGGCCGATGGCAGAGGGCAGTGGTGGCCCTGTTTGAGGACAATCTACCTCGTTTCGCCTCCGGAATGACAGTGAACACACGATTCACCCAGGCGAGGAACATTGCTCTCGGCTTTCCTGAGGACAAGATTGTCTACGTGCCCAATGGCGTGGATAGGGAACGCTTCGCGAAGGTTGACCTGGGAAAGGTGCAGCACCTTCGCCGGGAGTTGGGCCTGGATGACAAAAAGGTGGTAGCCTACGTGGGGAGCATGAGTCTGGTGAACCATCCCGTGGACTTGCTCCTGGAGGCTTTCGTTATCGTCCGCAGGCGATGTGACGACGCCGTTCTGATCCTGGCAGGTGGCGGCGAGGATTACGATTTCTTGCGCAGGCGTGCGGAGGAACTGGGCCTTGGGGAAGCCGCCGTTTTTGTGGGGAGGGTGGATCCAGGGGCTGTGCCGTACTACCTGGCTATGTCCGATGTCTCCGCTGAGCCTGTCCACGATGATTTGACCGCCCGTGCCAGGTCGCCCCTCAAGGTCTTCGAGAGCCTGGCCGTGGGCACGCCCGTGGTGACGGGCGACGTTGGCGATCGTCGAAACGTTCTCAACGATGGTGAGGCGGGCATGTTGGTACAGCCTGGCGATGCCCAGGCTTTGGCGGAGGGAATTACGGCCGTCCTAGAAGATGGCGATTTAGCTCATGCCATGAAGGAAGCAGCATTGAGCTTGCGTGAGAGGTACTATTGGGACGTGTTGGTGAAAGACTTTGTTAGGGTGTATTGCCTGTAAAGAAACCCGTTTTCTGATGGTTCTGTTACCGAAATCTAACTGAATCAACCTGTTTCAAGTCAACATAGTCGGAAATTTGGCGGGAGAAAACGGGTTTCTGAGTGATGGACGAAGGTCATTCCGCTTCTCGCCGGGCCCCTTCAGCGATCTTCTGCGCGACGTGGCTCGGCACTTCCTCGTAGTGAGAGAACTCCATGGTGTGGATCCCCCGCCCCTGAGTGATGGATCGAAGGTCCGTGGCATAGCGCTGCATTTCGGCCAAAGGCGCTTGAGCGGTGATCACTGTCATGCCTCGCCGCTGTTCCATGCCTTGCACCCGTGCCCGCTTGCTGTTGAGATCGCCCAACACGTCGCCCGTGAACTCCTCGGGGATGGTGACAGCGACGTTCATGATGGGTTCCAGGAGCACTGGGCTGGCCTCTGGGATGCCCTTCTTGAAGGCCAGGTGAGCGGCAAGTTTGAAGGCGATCTCGGAGGAGTCCACTGTGTGGAAAGATCCGTCGTAGAGGGCGGCCCGAAAGTCGGTGGTGGGATAACCAGCCAGGATGCCTTTCTCAATGATCTCTCTGAGGCCCTTCTCCACAGCGGGGATGTACTGATTGGGCACCGCTGCGCCACGGATCTCATCCACGAACTCGAAGCCCATGCCTCGGGGTAGGGGCTCGAATCTGATAAAGACGTCGCCGAATTGGCCTCGCCCGCCGGTCTGCTTCTTGTGACGGCCCTGGGCCGAGGTCGTTTTGGTTATGGTCTCCCGATAGGGCACTTTGGGCACACTGGTGGTGATATTCACCCCGAACTTTTGCTGCAAACGCCTGGCGGCGATGTCAACGTGAGATTCGCCCATGCCCGAGAGGATGGTTTCGTTAGTAGACGGCTCGCGATCCACGTGCAGGGTAGGGTCCTCTTCCACCAGGCGGGCCAGAGTGGGGCTCATCTTATCCAGGTCGGCCTTGGTCTTGGGGTGGACGGCGGCCGAGAAAACGGGTTTAGGGAATACAGGAGGAACGAGGACGAGGGGATGTCCTTTATCACAGAGGGTGTCGCCCGTAGAAGTTTTGGCCAGCTTGGCCACTGCTCCGATGTCACCCGTGCGGATCCTCTCCGTGGGCATTTGGTTCTTGCCGCGTAAGATGTAGAGTTGGCCAATCCTCTCCTCTTCGCCACTCCTGGAGTTAAAAACCCGCGAATCGGATTCCATCAAGCCCGAATAGACCCGGAAATAAGTCAACTTGCCAACATAGGGGTCGGCCATGGTCTTAAAGGCCAGAACGGCCAAGGGCGCGAGCTCATTGGGCTCCCAGGTTTCCTCCTTACCTGTGGCCGGATTCGTGGCTACGATTTCTTTTGTATCGGCGGGGGAGGGGAGGTACTCAATGATGGCCTGGAAGAGCGGCTGAATACCAATGTTGGCAGTGGCTGAGCCACAGAGTACAGGCACCACACTGCCAGCGGCGATCCTTGCTTTCAGGCCGCGCCGGATCTCCTCTTTTGTCAACTCTTCCCCTTCCAAGTATTTCAGGATCAATTCATCCTCACTCTCGGCTGCAGCCTCGACCAGTCGCAGGCGATAATCGTCTATTTCATCCTGCAGAGACGCAGGAATCTCCCCCTCCTCGGCCTTCAAACCCCGATAAGCTTTCATGCTAATCAGATCCACTACGCCCTCAAAATCCGCTTGGCTGCCGATGGGCAACTGGATGGGGATAAAACTGGCTTCGAATTTCTCTCTCAGAGCTTCCAGGCAGTTTTTGAAGTTGGCATTCTCCCGGTCCATCTTGTTGATTAGAACCAGACGAGGCAGGTTCTGCTCATCGGCATAGCCCCAAACCAGGGATGTGCCCACCTCCACGCCCGCCGCGGCATCAAGGAGGATCAACGCTCCATCTGCCACTCTGACAGCTCCTTTAACCTCGCCCGCGAAGTCCAGATAGCCGGGCGTGTCGAGGACGTTGATCTTGTAGCCATCCCACTCACAAGGTGCGATTGAGGTGCTGAGCGAGATGTGCCGTCGGATCTCCTCTTCGTCGTAGTCGGAGACTGTTGTCCCTTCATCTACTTTCCCCAGGCGGTTAATGGCCCCAGTGTTAAAGAGCAGGGCCTCCGCCAGAGAGGTTTTCCCTGCACTACCGTGAGATAAGAGCGCTATATTCCTAAGCTGCTCAGTCTGATATTCCTTCATCAATTCCTCCTTAGGTATTCGTTCAACTCATAGTTTCAATGAAGGGGCGCAACTCAGAATTCGGTGAACTCCCGTCGCCGCAGCCCCTCCAAATCCAGCACTCCCGTTCTAGGGTCGAGCCTGATCTCCCACTGCTCCATGGTGCGAGCACCGATGAGCGCATCCAACTCGTAGCCGTCGGCGCGTCCAATTTCTTCCACAAGTACAGCGTCTGTCAGAAATTCTAATCCCTCGATTTTTCCTTGCAGGATGCAATATTCGCGAATCTCAATCTCCTTCCCCCCCAGGCCAACTCGAGCTGGAGGAACCATTGCTCGCTTGGGAGCATCCTGCACCAAGGCATCACGAACATACGTGTACACCGCCCCTGTATCGAACAACGTCACAGCCGGCCGATCCTCAATCTCGATGGTCTTGATAATTCGTCCCATCCTTTTGCCTCCTCGATTATCTCCTTCATCAGCGGATGTGGAGCACATTCCGCTACTCTGGATAAGGCACCCCCATTCTGCAAGGGGAGATGCCCTACCCCATATTGTAAAGCATGATTCGCTAGATGTCAAAAACGATTGGTTTCCCCCTTGGCCAACAGTTTATCTACCAATGCCTTTTCTTCCTCCAGGCTTGTCACCTCCCCATCGAGGCGGGCGTCACGGAGGGCGGATAGAATGTGGCCGAACAAGGGGCCGGGCTTGAGGCCCATGGCCTTGAGACGTTCGCCGTCTATCTCAGGCTCGACAAAGCGCAGCCTCTGATGATACAGTTCCAATTGCTCCTGCACCAACTCCGAATCGGTGGCAATCCACAGCACGAAGATGGCAGGCTCTGAGTAGTGTTCCAGCAGCCGATAGATCGCGCTGGGCCGACGGGCCTTGACTAGCTCGCTTGTCGAAAACAGTAGTCTATTGACCTGGCGCGACAGCGTGGCGTCCTCGCTGGATATCTTGAGCCGTCTGACGAGACTTTCCAGGTCCTGGGTGCTGAAGCGATAGGTCATCAGGGCCAGGTACAGGATGCTGGTTTGTGGTTGCTGGGTAGTGATTGCTAACTCCCAGCTTCCTGCCTCCAGGGATTCCCGCAATCTTCGAAACCTCTCCCTCAACCAGTCGTCGCACTTGAGGCCAGGATGTACCTGAGCCAGCACCCCCAGTTCATCCAGGCGGCACAGGGCTGCTTCTGGCGCCTCTTCTTTTAGGCTCAGGTAAAGTTCATGACGAATGCGGTCTCCCGTCGTGCGGTCCAGCAGGTCCAGGGCATTGCCGATGAGTTCCTCGGTGCGCGCTTCGATGCGAAACCCCAGACGCTGCTCCAGACGGGCTGCCCTGAGCATCCTGGTTGGATCTTCCACGAAGCTGAGACTGTGCAGTACGCGGATCAACCCTCTCTTTAGGTCCTGCTCGCCCCCATAGAAGTCCAGGAGCTCGCCATAGCGGTCCGGGTCGAGGCAGATAGCTAGGGTGTTAATGGTGAAATCCCGGCGGTGCAGATCCTGCTTGATGGAGCTGCGCTCCACCTGAGGCAAGGCCGTGGGGTGTTCGTAGAACTCAGTGCGGGCGGTGACAAAGTCCAGGTAAGGGATCGGGAAAGCCTGCTCATCCAGGATTAACTTGGCCGTGCCGAAACGGGCATGGCTCGTCACCCGCCCCCCGGTCTTCTTCCGCAAACGCTTGGCCAAGGCGATGGCGTCTCCCTCTACCACTAAGTCCAGATCGAGAGTCGGTATCCCCAAGAGCAGGTCGCGCACAAAGCCGCCTACCACGTAGAGGGAAAAGCCCATCTGGGCTGCGGTTTGACTGGCCTTCTGGATCAGTTCCAGGAGGGGGGCAGGCAGGGCGTCCTTAATCAATTGGGCAATCTCCGCCCTGCGGGGGCGTTGGGGGGGAGCGCTCCAGAGTTTGATCAGGTCCGTGCGGGTGACGATGCCGATGATCGCGCCTTCCTCGACCACGGGCACCTGGCCCAGGCCGTGTTCCATCATCACGTCCTGCAGCTTCTGCACCGAGTCATCGGGACGGACACTGACCTCTCCCTTGTGCATGTAGAGGTCAATCGAAGCGTTAGCGAAGCCGAGATGCTCCGCCTTGTCAATCTGGCCACGGGTCAAGAGGCCCACAATTTGCCCATCCTGCACCACGGGGAAACCCTCATGGCCGTAACGGCGCATCATCTCCGCGGCTTCAGCTACCGTTGTGCCGGGCGGTAGGGTGTGGACGATGCCGTAGGACATGATCTGGCCGACGGCCACCGCTGGCTGGATATGGGCCTCCAGAAGCTCCAGGAGCTTGGCCTGAACCTCGGCCAGGCCCTGTTCGCGGATCACAGCGGCGGCGGCCTGGCTGTGTCCCCCACCGTCGAAGTGGGCAGCTATTTCTGCCACGTCAATGGTCTCACTGGAAGAGCGAGCCACCAGTTGGATACGCTCGTCCAGTTCCACCAAGACGAAGAGGGCTTCTGGGTCGAAGAGATCGCGGAGCTTGTGGGCCAAGGTAGAGATTTCTTCGACATAACCCTTCACGCTGGCCGTAGCGATGACCACCGAGTGGCCGTCGAATTTGTGGATGTGGCTATTCTCGAGCAGTTGATCGTAGAGCTGGCGTTGTTCTTCCGAGAGCGGGTGGTGAAGGAACTTGTTAACCACTTCCAGACTGGCCCCCTGCTCCAGGAGCCAGGCAGCGCAGCGCACATCCCTTGGGGTGGTGGTGGGGTATGATAGTGAGCCCGTGTCCTCGTAGATGCCGAGAAGGAGCAACGTCGCCTCGACAGGCGAGAGGCGCAGGCGGTCCTGGCTGATCTGCTCCACCAGTAGGGTGGTGGTGGCTCCGATCTCCTCGCCGGAATAAGACATGCCCGGTCTGAGCTCCCCAGCGATGGTATGGTGATCAATCATGTGCACCTTGGTCCGCGAGTTCATGCCCTTCAGTTTGGTGAGGGCCTGGGTGTCTACCAGGATAACCCCCTCAATACGGTGGTGGGGTAGATCATCGGCCTCCACAAAGGGTAACTCGTCGCAGTAGAGAGCCAGAAAGTGGCGCAAGTTATGGTTGAGCCGCCGGGGCAAAACCGGTGTAGCGTCGGGATATAGCTTCCACGCTCCCAACAGCGATGCCAGGGCGTCGAAGTCAGTGTTTTCGTGGGTGAGTATGACTTCCATCGTGAACCCCCATTCTCATTATAGCAGCAAAAGCCACGATTGACAAACGGTTGGGGCTCTATTCTATCATCCTTTGCGATTTGCGCAACTGCGATAATCACGGTATAATAATCCTGCCGTACAGTTTACCTCTAATGCCCCCGTAGCTCAGGCGGATAGAGCGGCGGCCTCCGAAGCCGTGTGCGGGCGTTCGAGTCGCCCCGGGGGTACTGAAGCCACCTGACGTGCAGCCAGGTGGCTTTAGTTTACCACCGTGATGTGCACTGACTGACTCTCCAGCCTGTTGCCCGCGGTGTCATAACCAACGGCAGTGACAACATGCTCCCCTGATTCCAATGGCCACATCGTCCGGTAAGGCGGAGCAGCGATCGTGATTAAGGGCTCCTCATCAACGTAGATGGTTACTTTGGCTACCCTGACCCCATCGCTCGTCCGTGCTGCAATCTCTATCCTCTGATCGCCCCGGGGCAGGGCCGAATCCAAGCGATAAACGTTCCCCTGATGCGGACTGGTGATGATAAGCTGGAAGCTGGAAGTTGGAAGTTGGATGTTGGAAGGCTCGTTACTAGTTTCCAACCCTTCGGCTAGGCCCTTCGACAAGCTCAGGACATCGCTCAGGGCAGGCTTCCAACCTCCAATATCCAATACCAAATATCCAATATCCAACCCCCTCTCCCTCCCCCACTCAACCGCTTCGGCCGGCAGCACGGTGTAGACGCGCTCCACGATTCGCTCCGGCGGGGTATCAGAGGAGGCCAGTTGACCTGTGGCGGCATCGAGCTGGAAGAGTTGGTGCATCTCGCAGGTCTCTTTCGGCTCGGTGCCGGCGATGAAGAGCTCGGTCCGCCGATGGGGACAATAGGGGTTGGGGAGTTGGCCTGACAGGGTACAGACCTCCACACGGGTTAAGCCCTCCGGCTCGACGAAGTCCTTCACGGGTCGGGCCTCCAGCACTTCCTCCATGAAGTCGTGCCAGATGGGAGCCGCTCCAGCGACGCCTGAAACGTCGCGCATGGGCGAATTGTCGGCATTGCCAGCCCAGACGCCAACTACGAGCTCTGGGGTGTAGCCTACCGTCCAGTTGTCCCGCCAATCGGTGGTGGTGCCCGTTTTCACCGCTGCTGGCCGACTCAATTTGAGTCCGCTGCCCTCACCGAAGGCTGGCATCCTGGCCAAGTCGTCGCTGAGGATGTCGGTGATGAGATAGGCAATCCGTTCATCAATGACTCGTTCGCCCTGCCCCGGCTTTCTCTCATACAGGATGTGGCCTTGGCTGTCCTCGATGCGCAGGATGGCCACTGGCTCCACTTTGTACCCGCCGTTGGCGAAGGCAGCATAAGCAGCAGTCAATTCAAGCAGACGCACTTCGCCGCCCCCCAGGGTAAGGGCCAGGCCGAAGCGTTCGCTATCGTCGAAGGTGGTGATGCCCATGCTACGGGCCAGAGCCGTCATTTTGTCCAGCCCCACGTAGTCGAGGACTTTGACGGCCGGGAGGTTGTAGGAGGAAGCCAATGCCTCTCGGGCCAAGACAGGCCCGTGGAAGGTCAAGTCATAATTGAGCGGCACGTAGGGCTCTCCTTCTTTAGTCAAGAAGGCGGTGCGTACGTCCAGGATCATAGTAGCCGGGGTGTAGCCTTGTGCAAAGGCGGCGGCGTAGGTGATGGGCTTGACCGAAGAACCAGGTTGTCGTGGAGCCAAAGCGCAATTCACCGCCCCGTCAATCTCAGGATCAAAATAATCGGGGCTGCCCAACATGGCCAGTATCTCGCCGGTGCTGGGATCCAAGGCCACCACAGCCGCGTTATGCACGTTGGGATCAGGCAAGTCGCGCCGTGGTCGGTCGGCCAGGACGGCCAGGCGGCGGCGGGCGATGGACTGCGTCGCCTCTTGCATGTCCACGTCCAGCGTCGTGTAGACTTCCAGTCCCGCACGATAGAGTTCCTCTGGCTTGAGCCGCTTCTCTAAGAGTCCCCACACGTACATCACGAAGTGCGGAGCGCGGATGGGGAAGGGCACGGCGGCGAAATGGAGCGGTTCCTCTTTGGCCAGCCTGGCCTCCTCCTCACTGATGTAACCATTTTTGACCATCAACTCCAACACCACGGCCTGGCGCTCCCTGGCCGCCTGGGGATTCTCCAGAGGATTGTACCCGGCGGGATATTGCGGCAGGCCAGCTAACAGAGCGCACTCGGCCAGGTCCAACTCACTCGCCGATTTGCCAAAGTAGGCCTGGGCAGCGGCTTCAACACCATAGGCCAGGTTGCCGTAATAGGACTCGTTCAGATAGAGGGCCAGGACATCGTCTTTGCTATACGTTCGAGCTAAGCGCCAGGCCAAAATGGACTCGCGCAGCTTGCGGGTCAAGGTGCGCTGAACTCGCTCCTCCGGGGCCAGGAGCAGATTGCGAGCCAACTGCTGGGTGATGGTGCTGCCGCCGGAGATCACCTCGCCGCCCCGCAGGTTGATGATCAGGGCACGCAGGATGGCGCGCAGGTCCACACCGGGATTGGCGTAGAAATTAGCATCCTCGGTGGCAATGGTAGCCTGGCGAAGGTGAACGGGGATTTGGTCGAGGGGCAAGGGAGTGTGTTTGCCGACGTGGGGGTCAATGATCTCGTAAAGCAGGCGGCCATAGCGGTCGTAGATCTTGGTGGTGGGTGCGATGGCTCGACCATGCAAATCGTGGAAAGAGGGGAGGTCAACGACCAGCCAGGCGTACAGAACCCCGCCTGCCGTGACCAGGATGATTATCGAGACCAGTAGCATAACTCGCCAGTTCCACAACATCATACCACCCTCTAAGTCCAAGTCTGCTCGGTGCCCAAGTTGCACTACCACTGATTATACACCCCTTTATTCGCTTTAACAAACAGTTTGCCTGTTTAGTTGGTCTGTGCTATAATTTTACCGGGTCGGGGAGGGTGCCGGAGTGGACGATCGGGACGGTCCCGAAAACCGTTGTGGGGGCAACTCCACCGTGGGTTCGAATCCCACCCCTCCCGCCATAGACGACCCACTTAGCCGGTGAGTGCGGAGAGGTAGCATAGTCCGGTCTAATGCGCACGCCTGGAGAGCGTGTGAGCAGAAATGCTCCGTGGGTTCAAATCCCACCCTCTCCGCCATCAAATACTTGACTTTTTGCCGCTTATGGGGTAACATATCAACGGTCGTGCTAGATGGGGAGCTAGCGGTGCCCTGTACCCGCAAGCCGCTATAGCGGGGTCGAATTCCCTCTCGAGGGTCGGCGCTTTCCAGGACTGCCGAGGCCAAGTAGCGTTGAAGGTTGGGTCCTGCGCGGCGGGAGCCTACGAACCCCGTCAGGTCCGGAAGGAAGCAGCGGTAAGTAGCCACTCCTGGGTGCCGCAGGGGCGCCTGGCCGGAGCTGGCTGGTCCCGGTAAGCTGGGGGGCCCGATTCGACAGGGGGTGCACGACCATCGCTTGGACTAATCAGGGGCGGGGCCGGGACTCGCCCCCTTTGTCATAATGGAGGGAGAATCAGCCGGGAAGAGCTTCTGCGGCTAACCTGTGGGTTCTGAGATCGCGGAGGACGCTTGTCAGAAGAGAGCATCCCACCCAAACTTGACTCAACTCGATGGAGAAACTTCATAAGGCGCGTATCAAGCTGGCGGCCTGGAAGGGAGTTCCCAGCACTGGCCGTGATGTTGATCTTGGCCAGCCTCCTCACCGTCGAGTATTTTCACACCCAAATCCGAGTGACACTCTTGGTGGATGGCTATGGTGAGCCCTTCCGCACTCACCAGACCTCAGTGGAAGTCCTACTGAAAGAGGCCGGCCTGGAGATTCACCCGAAAGATATTGTCTCGCCAGGATTAGAGGCTTCTATCAAGAATGGAGAGGTGGTCTTCATCCGCCGGGCCAGACCGATCACTATCCAGGTTGATGACCGCACCGTTGACACGCGAACCCATAGTCAGACTCTGGGTGAATTGCTACAGGAGCTAGGGATTGCCCTCCAGCCTCGTGATCGGGTAATCATAGACGGCAACGAGGTGAGCTTGACTGCCAGCCTGCCTGGCCACAATCCCACCAGCCGGTTTGTCAGCAACCGCAGCGGCAACAGGGATTTGCCTGGCCAGGGTCAAAATGCCCCCTTGCGTATCGCCATCCAGCGAGCAGCACCCATCCATATAGATAATAGCGGTAGCCTCACTACTCTGTATACCACCGAATCTACGGTGGGCGAGGCTTTGCACAAAGAAGGTATCCATCTCTATTTGGGCGACCGTGTCGAACCGAGCTTGAGCAGTCCCCTCTCGGCGGGCATGCAAGTCTTCATCCAGCGCTCCAAGCCAGCAACGATTCAAGTTGATGGCTGCCTCATTAAGACGCGCACTCTAGGTGATACGGTGTCGGAGGCACTGGCTCAGGAAGGGGTGGCCTTGCTGGGCAAGGACTATACGCAGCCAAGCGTAGACGCTCCCATAGTGGGCGATGTGGCCATTCGCGTGGTGCGAGTGAGGGAGGAAACGGTCATTGAGCAGGACCCCATCTCCTTTGAGACTGTCTCGCAGCCCGACCCGAATCTGGAGTTGGATCATCAGCGGCTGGATCAGGAGGGCGAGGACGGAGTGACGAAGCGGCGCATCTGCGTTGTCTACGAAGACGGCCAGGAAGTGGAGCGAGGTCTGGAGGCCGAGTGGGTGGACCATGAGCCCAAAAACAAGGTCATCGCCTACGGCACCAAGATTGTCTTGCGGGAAGTGGAGACCTCGGAGGGCACCCTCACCTATTGGCGCAAGTTCCGTGCCCTAGCCACATCCTATACGGCAGCCACCTCAGGCAAGAACCGTGACCATCCTGAGTATGGCATCACCCGCCTGGGTTGGCAGATGAGGGGTGGTATTGTGGCCGTTGATCCTCGGGTGATCAACTTGAAAACGGAACTATACGTGCCTGGCTACGGCGTGGGGGTGGCTGCCGACACCGGTGGAAAGGTCAGAGGGCGGCACGTTGACCTGGGTTATGAAGAGGACGAGCTCAAGTTGTGGTATGAATGGGTGGATGTCTATCTCCTGGCTCCGCCACCGCCCACGAATCAGATCCGTTGGGTATTGCCTAGCTGGCCAAGGGAAGGCTGATGAAGCCGAGAGACTTGAGCAGGGACCTTTCACTTCGACTGGGCTCAGTGCAAGCGACGGGGCTCAGGACAGGCAATACAGGGGGACAGCCCGGCACTAGGATGTCCCCTGTTTTGTTTTAGCTGCTGATGATGGACGTACGGAAGCTCTTGCAGGAGTTCGATATACAGCCTAAGAGAAGCCTGGGGCAGAATTTCTTGGTTGACCAGCGGTCACTGGAGCGCATCGTTGAGGCCGCCGAACTGGGACCTGAGGACGTTGTCCTGGAAATCGGACCGGGGCTGGGCACATTGACTCACCTGCTAGCTAAGAAGGCGGGAAGAGTGATCGCCGTTGAGCTAGACCAGCGCTTGGTCGAGATTCTCAAGCAAACCCTGGCTGATTTGCCTAATGTCGAGATTGTCCACGGCGACATCCTGGAGCTCAACCCGGCCGATTTGCTTGAACGGCATACAGCCAGTCTACAGTACAAAGTTGTTGCCAATCTCCCCTACTATATCACCTCCGCCGTTCTTCGTCACCTCCTCACCGCCGAGGTCAAGCCCAAGCTGACGGTGGTGACCGTCCAGTTGGAAGTAGCCCGGCGCATCGCCGCTGAGCCTGGTGCCATGAGCCTGCTAGCCGTGAGCGTTCAGTTTTATGGGCGACCGCGCATCGTGGCTCGCATCAAAGCTGGGGCCTTCTACCCTTCTCCCAAGGTTGATTCGGCGGTGGTACGCATTGATCTGCACGATCATCTCATGGTCGAAGTGGACGATGCAGACAGCTTTTTCGAGGTCGTGCGAGCGGGCTTCGCCCAAAGGCGCAAGCAGCTTCGCAACGCCCTGGCGGCCGAGTTGGCCCTTCCGCCCGATGAGGTGGCCCAAGCCCTGGACAGGGCCGGCGTCAACCCCAAGCGACGAGCCCAGACTTTGAGCCTCGAGGAGTGGGCCACGGTTTGGAGGGAAATGCAAAGGCTGGGCATCTCCCAGAGATAAAACAAGCTGCTCAAGGCCAAAGCCCTGGGCAGCTTGTTTTTTTCAGTAGTCCAAATTAGGGGACGACAGTCACATTCACTTCACAGGGCGCTGGGTAGTTGCCTGTCTTGTCCACCACAACCAGGCGGAAGGTGTAAGCACCGGCGGGAAGAGCTGAGGTGTCCCAAATTCCCAGGAAGCCATCAGTCACAGGTTTTCTGAAGCTCTGCAGGAATGACCACTCGGGCGTCCCTTCGTGGCGAAACTCGAACTTATAGTAGTCAAACTTATCAGTTTCTTCGTAATACGCCGACCCCCTGATTTCCACAGGCCCTTTCAGAACGGCGTTCATCGCAGGATTAGTGAGCCTGGCTTGAGGATTGGGACAGTTGGGCAAGACGACGGGTTGGGGCGTGGGGGTGGAGGGAGTGGGAGGCGCCTCAGGTGTCGAGGTTGGGCGGGGTGTCCGCGTGGGACGGGGCGTAAGCGTAGGTGTAGGTGGCCCCAAAGTGGGACTTGGTGTCGGCTCTAGCAAGATCGGGACAGTTGGCGTGGCCTCGTTCTCGGTCTCGAGCCCCAGATTGGGCTCTAAATAGGTGGCGGTGAAATAGAATATCGCAGCCAAGACCAAGAAGGCAAAAACCATGCCGATGGAGCGAATCCGTGTGCTGGCGGCCGTTTCCCTCTCTATGGTAAAGATCGCTCGGCTCTTTTCCCGGTGGGCCGCGATAGCCCTCCCAATGTAAAACAGAATGCCGAGGACACAGGCCCCCATCAACCAGACATAGTACTCAGAAACCAGCCTAACCAGTGTCGTCATTGATCTAGGAGCCTCCTTCGCTAGCTAGCAGCCGGATGACCCCCTTGAGCAGACCCGTGAGCCTGGGCACAAGGATCTGGCCGGCCTCCAAAACCTCCCCGTGGACATCTTTGCTTTCCCCCGTTGGTTCGAGGACCGCCACATTGCTGATCCCGGAGACGCCCAATACCCGCATGTCAGCGTGCCGGGCAACGTTCACCTCGGGCACGGTGGACATGCCCACGGCATCGGCGCCGATGAGGCGGAGGAATCTCAAGTCGGCCGGGGTCTCAAAGGAGGGGCCGGCCAGGCAAATATACACTCCCTGATGAAGAGGGATGCCCAGGCCTTGGGCCACCCGCAAGGCCATCTCCCGCAGTTTCACGTCGTAGGCTTGGGACATATCAACAAAGCGAGGCCCCAGCTCTGGGTCGTTGGGCCCACGCAGAGGATTGAGGCCAGCCATGCCGATCAGGTTGATATGATCGGTGATGAGCATCAAGTCGCCGGCCTTGAAAGCGGGATTCAAACCGCCAGCGGCATTGGTCACGATCAGAATGCCAATACCCAACAGTTGCATCGCCCGGATGGGCAGGACGATGTGCTGTGGGGAATAGCCCTCGTAATAGTGACCACGGCCCTGCATGACCAGGATCTCCTGGCCCTCCAACTCCCCGATGATCAATCGTCCAACATGGCCCTCAACAGTGGCAACTGGAAAGTGAGGGATCTCCGAATAGGGAATTACATCGGTGGCCTTCATCTGTTCGGCGAGGGGGTTGAGCCCTGTGCCCAGGATCAAACCGATGGTCGGTTCATGCTCTGTGCGGCTACGAATGAAATCGGCTACCTCGGCGAACTCCTTACGGGTGAAGAATTTGGTCATTGCCCTCCTCTTCATCGAGTTGTGCTCTCTCAGCCCATCAAAGCCGAACTATTTCGCTCTTGGGTGGGCCTTGTCGTAGACCTGGCGCTTGTGTTTGCTGGTTACGCGGGTGTAGACCTGGGTGGTTGAGATGTTGGCGTGTCCCAGGAATTGCTGAACGTCCACCAATGTGGCCTCTTTGCTCTCCAGGATGTGGGTAGCGAATGAGTGGCGAAGGGTGTGGGGAGTGATGTCGGGGTCGAGGCCTGCTCGCTCGACGTAGTACTTGATGATCAGCCAAAGGCCCTGACGGGTTAACCGTTCGCCGCGGGGATTCAAGAACAGGGCTTTCTCATTTGGATCCTTGAGGAGTTGGATCCGCCCCTTTCGCAGATAAGTCTCGACAGCTTCGACGGCGCGATCATGTATGGGGATAATCCTTTCCTTATCGCCTTTGCCAATGACTCGCACACTGCTCGAAGGCAGGTTGATATCGTCTATGTCTAGATCCACCAACTCGGTGGCCCGCATGCCGGTGGCATACAGGAGTTCAAGCATGGCCTGGTCTCGCAGGGCCTTGGGTGTCGAGCGCTGGGCGGGTTCGGCCAGCAATCGCTCCACTTCCTCCACGGAGATGGCCTTGGGCAGTTGCTTCTCCACCTTGGGCGAATCCAAAGTAGCTGTGGGATCATCTTCGATGAGCCCATCGGCAACCAGGAAATGAAAGAGGGACTTGGTGGCTGCCACCTTACGAGCCACGGTGGAGGCAGCATATTCCCTCTCTTTGAGATATAGAATATAGGAGATAATCATGTCTTTATCCACTTCACCCCAAGACTCTACCCCGAAGGTGGCCGCATCGGTTAGATACCCTACCAGTTGGTCTAAGTCGTTTCGATAGGCAATCAGGGTGTTTCGTGGAGAGCTTTTCTCCAGAGCCATGAAATTCAGAAAGCTCTCGACCTTTTCTTGCATAGTCATCTCCTTCTGATAAATAAACCGAGATACCGTCGGGTATATTATATCACAAGTTTGCATAAAATCAAATTGGGATTGCAACCAACTCCTCGTTGCTTGATCATATCCCAAGAGGCCGGATTTGCCAATCTCCGATTACAGTATCAGCATGGCGTCGCCAAAGCTGTAGAAACGATATCCCTCCTGGATGGCTTCTCGATACGCTCTATCAAGCAGCTCCTTGCCAGCGAAAGCCGTTACCAGCATCAAAAGGGTGGAGCGTGGCAGGTGGAAGTTGGTGATCAGGGCATCTACGGCGCGGAACTGGTGGCCGGGATAGATGAAGAGGTTGGTCCAGCCGGCAAAGGGGGTCAGTAGATTGGCCCCTGCTGCCGTCTCCAGCATACGCACGGAGGTGGTCCCCACAGCGATGATCCTTCTCTCTTCGGCTTTAGCGCGGTTTATCTGCGCTGCTACCTCTGGGCTGAGCTGGCAGTACTCGCTGTACATGGGGTGGTCCTCGACGTTCTCCGTCCTCACCGGGCGGAAGGTGTCCAGGCCAATGTGGAGGGTGACGAAGGCGAACTCCACCCCCTTGGCCTCTAGTTCTTCCATCAATTGCGGCGTGAAGTGCAAGCCAGCGGTGGGGGCAGCCACCGAGCCTTTGACCCGGGCGTAGATGGTCTGGTAGCGTTCCGGCTGTTCTAAGGATTCGTGGATGTAGGGAGGCAGGGGCACGACGCCCAAGTCGTCTAACAGGGGCTCGATGGGCACTTCGAACTCTATCAACCTCGCGCCTTCCCTTCGGCTATGCTCAGGACAAGCTTCTGCCTGTCCGATCACCTCACCGACTATTCCTCCGGCGCTTCCATCCCGATCCAACTCGATTCGTGTTCCCGCCCTCACCTTCCGCCCTGTGGTCAGGACTTCCCAAACCTTCTCCCCTATCTTAGCCACCAGTAGCAGCTCAACTTTGCCACCTGTAGGCACTTTGCGCCCAAACAGGCGGGCGGGGATGACCCGGCTCTCATTGCAGACCAGGACATCGCCCGCTACCAGGTAATCGGCAAGGTCGCAAAAGATTCGGTGCTCGATGGCCTCGGTGTTGCGATCCAGTACCATCAGCCGGGAGGCATCGCGGGGTTCGATGGGAGATTGGGCGATGAGCTCTTCGGGCAGGTGGTAGTCGAATTCCTTGGTCCTCATCGTCCATATCTTTCAATTAAAGCCCCGCGAGAGATCCAGATTTGAGCTCGCTCCATGCGGAAGAAGTCTTTTCTCTTCAAGCTGCCGGGGTTAAAGGTCCAGATCAGCCACCAGGTGTAGAGATTTTCCCAGAACTCTCCAAAGCGCTTTAGTTTGCTGTTTCGGTCCCTTCTCACCAGATCGAACCCCAGCCGTTCGAACAGAGCGCTTCCCTCCAAGTCATCCTTGAGTAAGGCGGACTCTCCGCGGAAGGCTCGGACGCTTGCAAACTGGGGCTCATCTTCGAGGTACGCGGCCAGTTCCTTGAGGGAGGTTCTCCACAGGCGGTAGATTTTCAGCGCCCATTGGAGGCTCGGCCCCTCCGCATCCATTCGCGGGAGGTGCTCGTTCCACAGGTGCAATTCACCCACTACCTCACCCTTCTCAACCCTTGTCCCATCGGAAAGGGTGATGTCTCTCGTGCTTCTCCCCACTGCAATCCTGATGATGCAGTTTTCGTCCTGGGTGAACTCCCGGACGTGATATGCTTGTCGCACGAGTATGTCGAGACCATAGATTGCTGCCCTTCCGATAGTGCTTATGATGTTTATCAATTCCTCATCTCCTTTGGCAAAACCTTTATCGGCGCCACGATACCATGACCACGCCGCCGGCGATGAGGGTGATGCCCAGCCACTGGCTGTGGGTGATGGCCTCTCCAAAGATAAGGCGCGCCCCGATGACCTGAACAGACACAAAGCCCAGCCCAGCAGTGAAGGCATAGGCGAGGTAAAGGGGAATGAGTCGCAGGAGGAGAGTGAAAGTCACTACACTCAGGAAGCCTGCTATGTTCCCCACCACCTGCCACCAAAGGAAGCCGCGCGGCCCATGGCTGGCGGCCGACCACTTGAACGCGACGTTGCTGACCACAATGAAAAAGATGTTGGTTAGGATAAGTCCTGCAATGGCCAAGGTTTTCATCTTCTCTCCTTGGAATGGCCTACTTGCCCAAGAGCCGGGCGATCACGTTGAGCAGCAGGGTCAATACAATGCTGAGCAAGATGCAGGTGACGAGGGGGAAGTAGAAGCTGAACCCCTCTCGCTCGATGCGGATGTCGCCTGGGAGGCGACCTAAGAAGGGAATCCTCAGCCTGGGGGCAAACGTCATAATGAGTCCCACCACCAATACGAAAAGCCCCATCAGGATGAGCATCTTGCCCATCGTCTCAAAGCCTGGCATTTCATCACCTCACTGAACTCAGAACGCCCAACGGACGAGTACACGAATCCAAGAGTCTGTTTGGGTAACTGCAGGGCGTTCCTACCTAATCACCGCTCTGGGAAGGCCTGACGGTGAATCCTAAAATTCGCTGTCATATCACCAGCGTCAACAAGTCGTCAATGTGCGCCTCGTTGTACCGCTCCCACTCGCTATAGATGCAGCCACAATAGCCTTGCTGATAGAGGTCATGCTCTCGCGTCAAGCGCCCCCGCTCCGACCAGCCACGGCGGAAGTTCTCAAAATAGAACTCCACCTCCCACTGCTCAGCCACCTCTTCACCGATGTGGCGGATCAGAGCCTGGTCCTGGTGGGGGCTGATGAGGAGAGTGGTGGTGAAGGCGTCGAAGCCGCCCTCAGCGGCCATCCGCGCCGTTTTCTCCAGGCGCATCTGGTAGCAGATGCGGCAGCGCTCCCTGAACTTCTCGTGCCCTGCCACTGCTCGCAAGTAGAGGGGCATCTCGTACTGCTCGTACCAGATCACGGGCAGGTCAACCGCTGCGGCATACTTCTGCACGCTCTCCCGCCTCCGCTGGTGCTCCTGCCAGGGATGGATGTTGGGGTTATACCAGAAGCCCGTGACCTGGAATCCCTCCTCCCGCAGCCGCTCGATGGGGTAAGTGCCACACGGTCCGCAGCAGATGTGGAGGAGGACGCGCTTTCCCTCGCCTGGCTTTTCGACCTCCGCTGGCTTCGGCGGGAACTCCATGCTGTAGGAGAGCTGGATGGTGAAGGGCTCCTCGCTGACCAGTGCCGCCTTACCCTGGGCGACGAGCCTCCGCGCTTTCTCAGCAGTGGTGGGCGAGAGCTGCTGACCGTTGGCATCGAGGACGATGGCTTGTGTCATTTGAGGCTTTACTCCTCAATCGGTGACAACTTCCAGCGCTCGATCCCCCGCCCGTCGGGCAACAGCCTGGGATCGCCGATCATTTCCGCTTTCAGGCCGAAGCGCTTCCTCAGCAGGGCGAACATCAGGGTGGTGGAGATATGGGCCGGCACTGCGCCCTCGGCGATGAGGCGCCTGGCTCCGGACAGGATGGCCGGGTTGAGCATCTCGTACTCTAATTCATGCTCACTGATTTGCCGAATGGCGATGTCTTCCACATACCCCACCTGGCGCAGATAGTCTGCCAGGCGTCGCATGGCGCTGAACGGCGTGTCGTCGGAGGTAAGCCCCAGCGTCGGCTCTATCTCCTCGAACAGCACCTCACCTGAGCGCCACACCACGTGCCACGCCTCGTCGCCCCACCGCTCCCAGATGGCCCGGTAGATGGCGTAGATCTGTAGATCGAAATAATGGGGATCAATCTTGCTCATATCCTAAACTCCCTATACAGCATCCAATACCGCTTCCCCGGCCCGCGATGGTGGTATATCTCGAACACCCGTCCCGTATCCGTCCTCACGCGGTAGTAGTCGCGATGCCTGCGGCTCCACCAGGCCCGCTTGAAATCCAGTCGCCGGTACTGTTGCTCTATCTCCACAATCTCGTACTCCCGGCCCTGCCAGACGAAAGACGTGGGCGGCCCTGGTTTCTGGGCAAAGCGTACCTCTATCTCCTCGTCAATGAAACGAGAGCTTGCGTCCATTGCGTACCTATCGGAACTCCGGATCTCGGATAAACTTCGAAATAAGCTTGATCAGAGGATACTCTAACTTCGCATTGGCCTGCTCCAATTGGGTTTCCAGTCTGGTTATTTCAGCATTTCTTTTCTGCAACTCCGCCCTGAATTCTGCTATTCGACGATCTCGGTCAGCTATTACTGCTTCTCTTTCCTTCAAGTTCTCTTCTAGTCTTGCGCTTTCTATTTGCAAGTCTTCCACCACTTTAGCTTGCCCTTTAAGTTCCAGCTTGAGTTGATCTTGCTCTCGGCGCAGTTGGTTGATCTCTCCTTCCTTTGTGGTAATGTCGGACCGCAGTTGCATCATTATCTTATCCTTGTGAGCAGATTCTCTGATCAAAGCTTCAATCCGCTCCCCGTTTGCTTGTAGCATGGTCACTGCTTGTTTAAGCCTCAGGTTAAACTGATCTTGCTCTTGGCGCAATCCATTGATCTCTAGGTCTTTTGTGGCCACAGTGGTTTTGATCCGTTCCTCATTTGCCTGCAGAATAGCCTCTGCCTGTTGAAGCTCCAGGTGAAGTCGATTTTGCTCTTGGCGCAGTTGATTAATCTCTTGCTCCTTTGTGGCGATGTCAGAGTGCAGTTTCAAGATTGCCTCATCCTTGTGAGCAGATTCTCTGACCATGGCTTCGATCTGCTGCTGCTCCTCGCGCAGTCGCCGCTCTGCGGCCTGTGACCTCTGTACCTCTATCTCAAGCTGCTTCTTCAGGCTTTCGTTCTCTTCACGCAATCGCTGCTTTGTGTCCTTTAACCTCTGCACCTCTCCCTCAAGCGACTTCTTCAGGATTTCTGTTTCCTCCCGCAGTTGCTGCTCTACATCCAGCAATCTCTGCTTCTCTCCTTCAAGCTGCTTCTCCAGGCTTTCTTTCTCCTCACGCAGTCGCCGCTCTGTGTCCCGCGATCTCTGCACCTCTTCCTCAAGTTGCTTCTCCAGGCTTGTTTTCTCCTCGCGCAACTGCCGCTGTGTGTCCCACGAGTTCTGCACCTCTCCCTCAAGCGATTTCTTCAGGCTTTCTGTTTCCTCCCGCAGTTGCTGCTCTACGTCCAGCAATCTCTGCTTCTCTCCTTCAAGCTGCTTCTCCAGGCTTTCTTTCTCCTCGCGCAGCCGCCGTTCTGTGTCCTGCGACCTCTGCACTTCACCCTCGAGCCGTTCGATGTTTCGATCCCTGGCCGCGACATCCGAACGCAACCGACGAATCATATCTTCCTTCCCAGCGGACTCTCTGACCAGAGCCTCGATCTGCTGTTTGTTCGCCCGCAAGGTGTCCTCTGCCTGTCGAAGTCTCTCTTCGAGTTTGGTATAATCCTGCTCTAGCCTCTTGAGATCCTTGGTAAGATCATCGGCCATATGAACCCTCCTGTACCACCTGGCCTTTCACACCTTGAGGAACTGCAGTCGCCTGGCCTGCTCTTCAGCCTCGGTCTTGAGAGAGTCGACCCGTTGATACAAAGACGGGAGTTTTTCATCCAAGCGCTCAATGATCTTAATAGCCGGGCTGATTTGGCTTGCCACCTGTGCATCGAAAAACCAGTGACCAGGCCGGTTGAGATCACGCCTAAAGCAAGGGCGTAAAGACAGTTCGGCGAATACGGTGTAGGGTGAACAGCGACGGACCAGGTTAACGCAGTTGAAGACTTTCTTGCAATGTACCGATTCGTCCGTCTCGGCTAAGGCAGGAAACACCAGGCACATGACGTCGAAGATAGATTGGGTCGCTTCTTTTTGCATTGCTTGGGGATCCTCGAAGATCATGCCGTGGAGCAGGAGGTCTTTATCAACTTCACACAAATATGTACGTTTGACCGTGGTCGACCTCAGCTCTCCTGTGCTCTGGTCATAGGTAACTTGCCTTAGCCAGTGGGTCTCCTGGCCCTTGCTGGCAGGCACGTAATCTATTTTGATCTCGCCCTCTACCTCGGTCCGTTCCAGTCGAATCTTGCCTCCTGCCGGAATGCGGTAGTTAACGTACCACTCAGCCAACCCCCAAGCATATCTATCTTGAGGAGAAAAGCCACCTGGGATAAGCTCGCCGCTACGGGCGTCAATAAACGTTACAGGTGCATCTACATCTCCAGGTGGAAATACCCCGCGCGTGCGCTGGGTCAGGGGCAATGTCCCATGATGCCGATGGCTAGCTGTAATGGCAAATTCCACTTGCGAGACTTTGCGATAAACCTCTGTAATTTCTTGAATTTCGTCCTCTATGGTATCCAGTATCTGCTGTAGATCGCGAGGTAGTTGCCGGGTGTCTATACGTATTTCTGAACGCACAGGTGGAATGCGCAGTCGTTTGGGTTTTCCTGGTGGTGGGGGCCAGATGGTCATATCGGGCACCCAGTGTGGCTTGTCTCTCTTGCCAACTTTGCGGAATCTGCGAGTCCGCTCTATGGCCCGATTCACTTCAAACACGGTGGTCGAGGTTTTGGGTACTTGGGTAAGAACAGTGTCCAATACGTCCGCTGCCTCCACCGGAGTGTGCACACGCACTAGTTGTTCGCTCGCCTCCGCAACCAACTGTTCAACCTTGTGCGACTCAAGCTCAGCCAGAAACCATTCGTCCCCAAACCGCATAAAACGTGTGTCGCGTTCCAGAGTGGGCACAAGTTTGTCCTTGATTAGCCTTCCGAATCGGCGCATGATGGCCGACACAAGAGCACCAATACTGGTCAAGTCCTTGGTTACGACAATTGTTTTCACGTAAGGGTCTCGGGGGTCCAAATCACAGACGAATGTCAGTTCCTCGCCGTTGTCTAGGAAACGCACATAAATGTTGCATTGTAGGTAATCTGATCCATGGGATGACACGAGAGGTTTTTTCCCAATAACCCGCGCTTCTCGATTTATGTCCGGCTTAGCGAAGAAAATGCGTTGGCCTATGTTGTAATCGTTCAGGGGCTGGTAGATATCCACGTCAATGGGCAATTCGGCCATCAGGTCAATGAGTGGGTCATCTTTGGGAAATATGCCGTTCAGGTGCAAGATCAGATGATAAACAAGGTTGTCAATGCTGCGTGGGCTGTTCCCTTGCTTGATCAAGTCGTGAAGGAAATCAAGATCCTCTCTGCCAACCCGAAATCGCTTCTGCCAATAACTTTCGTTGAGCAGTGTTTGCTTATCCACAGTCATCTCTACATCTCCCACCCTAACTTCTCTCCACTCTCCAACTGCTCCATCCCTTTGGGCAGCAACATGGGTACGCGGTAAGTCACCTCGTTGTCGCTATTATCGGGGGTGAAAGACGCCTGCTCCCAGGTGATGTACTCCTCTTTGGCAAGCCTGTTAAACAGAGCAACTATCGTGTCCTCCCGCTTGCGTAGCCGCTCCAGCCGCCCGAAGAATTCGATGTCTCGCAGGTTGCGCCCTCGCCGGCGTTCGAAGTAATCATTGCCCGTCAGCAAGCGCACCAGGGTCTTCACCCCAAACGGATACTTGCGCCCCTCCCGTGCCTGGTTCCAGAACACGGTCTCCAGGATGGTGTAGGCAGGATCGAATACTTGGCTGGCATCCACTATGTCGTTGTCGGTCACGCGGCCCCAGGGCAGGTCGCCGGGATGGCAGTTGTCACACATCGCGCAGCGGGACGGGGCCGCCGGGTCACCGAAGTAGTCTAAGATGAAGTGGCGGCGACAGCGTCCCCCCGACAGGTGGGCGTAGTCAATCATTCGCTTCAGCTTCTTCTCCCGCTCGTCGTAGTGGCGGCGAATTTCATCTTGCTGCAGGTTGTAGGCCCGCGAGGCCAGGAGTTTGGACTGACGAATCAGGGTGTAACCCCTATCCCAGGAGCGGAAGCTCAGAAGCCCTTTGGCCGTGAGGTCGTTCAAGGTGCGCTCCAATTCGGCCACGTCCACTCCGATGAGACGGGCCGTCTCTAGCAGATTGACCTCGTTGCGGCTGCCGCGCCCGTAGCGGGGCAGTTGGGCCAGGAAGCGGCCCATCACCTCTTGCGTGCGACCGCTCTGGCGTCGCAAGACAACCTGGAACTCGTCCTGCGTCATGAACACATGCAGCACACCCCACACCGTAAAGTCTTCCTCACGGGCTACGTAGTCTGCCTGCTCCAGCAGATGGACGATGACCCGCAGGTCCTGCTCCTCAATGCCATGCTCGGCTTCCACCTCCCTGGGGCTGAGGCGGATGGTGTCCGACGGCGCGGACTTGCACAGCCCGAAAATCGTGCCCACCGCCTGGGGGTCGGGCAGGGAGGTGGTACGGAAGTAGTCATGGATGCCCCGATCCGATTTGTGGTACAGCAGCACGCAATAAGCCTTTTCTCCGTCACGGCCCGCCCGTCCCGCCTCTTGATAGTACGACTCCAGGTCGCCAGGCATGTCGTAGTGGATCACGTAGCGGATGTTGGACTTGTCAATGCCCATGCCGAAGGCTTTCGTGGCCACGACGATGTCAATCAGCTCCTCGTCGAACATATCCTGCACCTGAGCGCGGTCGTAGGCGTTCATCTTGCCGTGATAGGCCCGCGCCCGATAGCCTACCCAGCGCAGGCGATTAGCAACCTCCTCGGCGGTGCCCGTCGCCGCCGTGTAAACGATGGCTGGTCCCAACTGATCGTGCAGGATGCGCTGCAATGTCGGGAACTTCTCAGTCAGATAGCGCATCTTGTAGACCTTGAAGTACAGATTGGGGCGGTCGAAAGAATCGGCCTTGATCTCTGGCTCGACCAGCTTGAGTTGGGTCTCAATGTCCTGCCTGATGTTCTCGGTGGCAGTGGCCGTCAGGGCGACCACTGGCGGTCGCTGGGGCATGGCTTCGATCACCTTGTCTAGATACAGGAAGTCAGGACGGAAGTCGTGACCCCACATCGAGACACAGTGAGCCTCATCCACCACCATCTGAACCACTTGACACTGGCGCAGCGTGTTCATCAGTGCAGGGTCGCGGAAGCGTTCGGGAGAGACGTAGACCAGCCGCAGGTTGCCGCTACGCATTCGCTGATAGACGTTCTCACGCTCGGTAGCTCGCTGGCCCGATACGATGTAGTCCACACAGTGCAGCTTTTTCTGGCGCAGGCTGTCTACCTGATCCTTCATCAGGGCAATGAGGGGTGAGACCACCACCGTCAGCCCATCGCGCAACAGAGCGGGCAACTGGAAGGTCAGCGACTTGCCACCCCCTGTCGGCATCAGCCCGATGACATCCTGCCCCGCCAGTACGGCCTTCATCACCTCTTCCTGCTTGTTGCCCTTGAAGCCGTCAAAGTCGAAGAAGGCTTTCATGGCCGCCAGAATGTGGGGGCGTGCTATCTGATACGCTGCCTCGTCCAGATAAAGGGTAGGTAGGGTATACTGCCGCAGCAAGGCATCAAAGTCGGTCTCGATGCAGTCCTTCAGGGACTCGAGGAAGGTATCCTGATCAGTGATGCCCATGAACTGAGCAATGGCTGCATACAATGTCTTGCGACTGCCCTCGATGCTGGGGTCGCGGGGAACGTAGCCAGGCAGCGAGTCGAACAACTGCCAGGCATAGCTCTTAGAGTGAATGCGCTTGTCGAAGAGCATCACCACGCCCTTGTCGTCTGCCTTGCGGAGCAGCCGCCCGAAGCCCTGCTTGAACAGGATGATCATGAGCGGTAGCACGTAGCTTTCGAAGGAGCGCCCCTCGCCGTACTCCTGCATCCTGGCTTGCAGCAGTGGCTCGAAGAACATGGGGAAGGGCAGCTTCTCCATCAGCACATAGGACAGTTTCTCACCAGGTATGTCTAGCCCTTCCCAGAAGGAACGCAGTCCAAACAGCACTGAGTTCTCAATGTTGCGGAAATCCTCCTGCAACGCCCGTTTGCTTTTCCCCTCCTCCTGGGCTAACACTGGGATGCTGTGATCTTCTACCGCCTCCACGACGGCGTCCCGAGCCTCCAGCATTCGATCCCTGGCAGCGAACAGAAGCAGGGCATTGCCCCCCACGAAAGGCAGGAAGTCACGAAGTTCGGCGTGGAGTTCGTCCTTGAACTGGCTCATTCCTTTGGGCGTGGGCTCGGAGGTGAAGTAGTTCGGCAGGGCCAGCATAGCATGGTGATCGTAGTCGAAGATGGGCGGCAGCTTGGCCATGCTGTCTGGCCCCAAGTGCGGCTCCAGGCCCAGCCGGTCAATGAAAAAGTCAAAGCCCTCAGCAGTGGTCATCGTGGCCGAGGTCAGTACGCAGGCGTGGAGATGGGAGTACAGTAACTCTTCCAGAGCACTGCCCACTCGCAGCGGGGCGCACTTCACCGCCCATTCCACCCACTTGTGGTTTCCCTCTCCCTGCTCGGTAGCTTCCAGCCAGTAAACGTGTTTGGCATTGCTCACGGCCAGCAGCTTGTCAAACAGAATCCGCAGCTCGTAGAAGCGCTTGCTCAAGCTAGATACCTCATCCAGCCACTCGTCCTTGTTGGGCAGGGGGGCAACGACCAGAGCCTCACGCACCTTACCCAAAGCCACCACCACGCTGTCCATCTCTTCACAGATCATCCGTCGGGCCTGCTCCAGGTCATGGGCCTGGCGCACGTTGCGGATGTCAGTTAGCAGTTGCAGCTTAGCCCCGTACTTCTCATGGATGCGCTGCCCCCGCCGCTTGAAGTAGTCCAGAATCTGCCGCCCAAAGTCTTGGGTCAGCCTTCCCATGGTGGTGCGGGCGGCCAACAATTGCCGTGCGGCCCTGTCTGCATCCCCACCCAGCTTGAGGGCCAGCAGGCGTGGGGCGAAACCTCGGCGTGTGCGCGGGTTACGCAGGCGGTTGAGCAAGTTGTTGAAGACAGCGTTGGACGCCTCCTGGGTCAGGATGCCGGTGATGGCTTCTTCGAGGTTGTGCGCCTCGTCAATCACCAAGTTGCGTACTCCTTCTTGGCCCAACTTCTCCCAATCCTTGCTGACCAGCAGGGCATGGTTGACCACGATGATCTGAGCTGTTCGCGCTCGCCCGTAGGTGCGGTACAGCAGGCATTGGTCGGCGTAGTCGCAACGGCTGGGGCGGCACATCTCGGCCTCACTGGCCACCTCCGCCTTGAGATCGGCGAAGACGGGATAGGTGCTCTCCAGCCAGTAAGTCAGCTCGGCCAAATCGCCGTCCTCTGTGCGGCGCAGCCAGTTGAGGACGTAAAGCAGACAGACAGCCTGATCCTCGTTTCCTTTAGCGGGATCGAACTCAGCATAGAGCCTAGCCAATTTGTTCAGGCAAACATAGTTGGCTCGTCCCTTGAGCACCTGGTAGGTGAAATCGAAGCCATAGTCTTGCTGGGCCTCCCTCATCTGTCGGCGCAATTGATCTTGCAGATTTTTGACCGTCGTGGAGACGAACACCCACCCACCCGTCGCCCTTGCGTAGTCAATGGCCGGCAGCAGGTAGGCCAGCGTCTTGCCCGTGCCCGTGGCCGCCTCGATCATCTTGAAGCGACCCTCCTCCAATGCCTCGCACACCTGTTTCGCCATTTGAGCTTGCTCATGACGTGTCTCGTACCTGTCCCCCAGGGCCTGATGCAGCTTACCGCCCTCACCATAATAGTCTAACACTCGCTGGCGGTCGAAGGGCACACCGGCTTGGGGCGGGGGCGGCGGTGGGGCTGTGTAGACCAACGTCCTGATGTCCAGTTGCTCACTGCGGGTTGTCACTCCAGACCGTGTGATCAAGTTGGACAGCAGGTATCGCTCTTTCGGCAGCAAACGCAGCCACTCGCTCAGGAAAGACGTGTCGAGTCCATTCAGGTCATTCACCAGCCGTTGGAACACGTACCAGGTGACGATCACGTCATAACGGGCATCATGGTAGCCCTTGCCCTCCGCCTCGAAGCAGCAAAGTAAATCTTGGAATACGGGTTGGGATTCGTAGTCGGCAGGCAATAGCTCATCACGCAGTGACTCCAGGCGGTGAGCGGAGAAAGCTGGATACAGCAGCACTGCTAATTCCAGCGCATCCAACACCGGGTTGGGAATATCCCCTTGCCTGCACCGTTCCTCCGAAGCGTAACGCACAAAACTAGAGTCAAACCGCCCATTGTGAGCCACCAGCGGCAGGTCGCCGATGAACTGGCGAAGGTCGGCGATGGCCTGCTCTAATGGCACGGCCTGGGCAAATTCCTCTTCGGTGACATGGGTTTTCCTGCGAATGACGAGGGGAATATCGCGGTCGAGCTGGACGTAGCGGTAAAAGGTGGGCTGATGAGGATCAAGTTGTCCATCAGTGATCTTCAGGGCCGCGATTTGGTATATGTCCGCCTTCTGGTAATCCAGCCCTGTGGTCTCAATGTCGAAGACGACATAAGAGGATAGGTCGGCAAGAGGCAACTGGCCAGTGGGGAGAACCTCGTACTTGGGCTTGGGTGACGCTCGCCCCCTTGCTTTCTCAGGAGGCCCGGCCTCTACATCTCCAGTTGCTTCGATAATGCTGCGCAGTGCATAGCGCCCTCCTGACACTGGAACAAAGACCTCAGTGTGGGATAGGACTTTCTTGATGGTCGCTGTGCTTGCCTGAAAGCCTTTTTGACGCAACTGAATCTCTAGGTCTTCAGGTGTAAGTCCTTCGGGATGTTCTTTTAGAAGCCGTTGGATTTGCTGGCCGAGTGGAGAATTGGGACCTAGCATTGGTTTCCCCCTTGGTCCTGCTGCTCAGCTCCAGTGTGATGGTAACAGACAGGATGTGTCGTCGCGTAATCTCAGACGGCCACCTGAGCACGTTGTCCTTCGCCGATGGGCACTATAGACGCAGAACCGCTTCCACCGCATCTACAAGGCGCTGTGCCTCGGGCGCCGAGCGGCTTTCGTGTCCATCGGGACAATAGAGTTGGCGCACTTGGCGCAACTGCGCCCGACCACCAGCCAGGTCTATGTCCACGTATCGGGAAAGCATCACCTGGCTACATACGGAGCAGCCATTTCGCGGACGCGGCCCAACGGTTACCGTCACCGGCTCCATCTCGTCCAGGTAATCGGTGGCATCGTGTGTCTCCCAGAATTCGGCTTCCTGGGCTCGTGTCATTATTATCCTTACCCCAGATGCTGTCTTCAACGTACGCAGCCTTGCTCCTACTTGATTCGTACCGTCCCGCTGTTCCTCAGGACAGCGTTTAGCTACGCTAACTCCTTAGAAGCAGTCTGCCGCCAGAGGGCAGCCATTTCCCGGACCAGGGAAAGGCGCACGAAGAAGTCTTCACCATCGAACAAGACATCGCTGGCCGGAGTCGGTCCCCGCTCCTGAAGGAGCCTGTCCAATAGCTGAATGGCACCGTAGCGCTTGGCTTGTTCTCGGTCGAGGAAGGCTTCGTTGCATTCAGGGCAGACGTACACGGAATAAGTGACGGTGAATTTCCCGCCAGCTATGGTGCGTGCTGCCCGTTGTTCAACCATCGGGCCATGGCCGTGAGGGCAGATGGGCGGCTCACCGGGTGGCCGCGTTTCCCACTCCAAGGTCACTTCCTCTCCAATGATGTCATCTGGGCTGTACTGAACCACTGTATCCTGCATTAGTGAATCCTCAGAACAACACCGGCTGCCCAGGCTTTTCCTCGTAGGGGATGCCTAGGTGCTCGTAGGCGCGGCGGGTGGCGACGCGGCCGCGGGGGGTGCGGTTCAAGAAGCCCAACTGCAATAGATAGGGCTCGACGACGTCCATGATGGTGTCGGACTCCTCAGAGAGGGCAGCCGCAATGGTCTCCAGACCCACGGGGCCGCCGTCGAATTTCTCGATGATGGTCGAAAGCACCCGGCGGTCTATGTCGTCCAGGCCCAGCTCGTCTACCTCCAGCAGGGCCAGGGACTCTCCGGCGACAGCCTCGGTGATGCGCCCATCGGCTCGCACCTGAGCATAGTCGCGCACCCGCTTGAGGATGCGATTGGCCACGCGAGGCGTGCCCCTGGCGCGGCGGGCGATCTCCTTCACCCCGCCCTCGTCTATCCCCACCCTCAGGATCGCAGCCGAGCGACGCACGACGGCTTCCATGGCCGGCTGGTCGTAGAAGTCCACTCGATACACTGCCCCGAAGCGCGATCTGAGGGGCGAGGTCATCAGGGCCAGCCGGGTGGTGGCCCCGATGACGGTGAAACGAGGCAGCCTGAGACGGAGGCTGCGAGCGCTGGGCCCCTTGCCGATGATAATGTCGAGCGCGAAATCCTCCATGGCCGGATAGAGGGTCTCTTCGATAACCCGGCCCAGACGGTGCACCTCGTCAATGAAGAGCACATCGCCCTTGCGCAGGTTGGTGAGGATAGCGGCTAAGTCCCCCGCCCGCTCAATGGCTGGCCCGGCCGTGACCTTGATGTTGACGTTCATCTCAGTGGCGATGCAATAGGCGATGGTCGTCTTGCCTAGCCCCGGGGGACCATAGAGTAGGACGTGATCCAGGGCTTCGCCCCGCCCCTTGGCTGCCTCAATGACGATCTTGAGGTTTTCCTTGATCCTATCTTGCCCAATGAACTCGGTCAGGCGCTTGGGACGCAAGGACAGGTCCAAAGCCACTTCTTCCTCTTTCAATTTTGGCGAAATCATGCGCTCTTCAGTCATCGTTTCCTCGCTCGGAGATTAGACTCGTCTCGACACCAGCGATTATACCAGAAAGGGCGGAAAATGTGAAATTCTTCTTTGACAAAGGTGTGCATTAGTGCTAAAATAGGGCCGGCAATTAGCGCTCAGGGCTAATTGCCTATTGCTGAAACAGGGAGGTTAAAGCATGGCTAAACTTACCGAGATTCGCTGGCATGGCCGCGCTGGACAGGGCGTGGTCACCGCCGGCGAGCTATTGGCTGAGGCGGCAATGGAGGAGGGCAAGTACTTCCAGTCCTTCCCCGATTACGGGCCGGAGCGCATGGGAGCGCCCATCAAGTCCTACACCCGCATCAGCGATGGGCCCATCGAGGTCCATCACCAGATCCTGCACCCCGACGCGATCATCGTGGTCAATCCCAACCTCATCGGAGTGGTGGACCTTACCGAAGGGCTCAAAGAGGATGGCGTTGCCATCATCAATACCCCGGATCCGCCAGCGGAGATTCGCAAGAAGCTGGGGCTGAAGAGCGGCAAGGTGGCCACTCTCGACGCCACGCGCATCGCCCTGGACACCCTGGGGCGGGACATCCCCAGCACCCTCATGCTGGGCGCTGTGGCCAAGGCCACCGGCCTGGTATCATTGGATAGCCTGGTCCACTGCACCAAAGAGCGATTGGGTGAAAAGCTGCGTGCAGAGGTGGTGGAGGCCAACGTGACCGCTCTCAAGAGAGCATACGAAGAAGTAGTGGAGGGATAAAAATGACAGTGAATTTAGAAGCCGGTTGGAGGGAAGCCTCCATCGCCGGGACGATCTTCGAGGCGGGAAGCTCGGTCGAGTATATCACGGGCGCTTGGCGTACCTTGCGCCCTGTGCGCGACGAAGAGGCGTGCACCCACTGCATGATCTGCTGGGTCTACTGTCCTGACTCGATCATTCTCGTCGAAAACAGCAA